>NZ_JACAGG010000002.1:0-246580 GCF_030324375.1 Empedobacter sp. R132-2 | reverse complement strand
AAATTGCTTTGTTTCATAATTATCCCTAAGTTAATAAACTATATTTTTAAACGTTCCGTTTTTTAGGGAAGATTACACATTTAATTTTATATTTGGTAGATTATTAGAATCAGAATAATAAGAAATATATCCTAATCCATTATTTTTCATTTCAATAGCATTTATTCCATTTGATAAAGGGTAGGAGATATCAGTTACATTTGCTTCGTTAGCAGAATCTCTAACACGTAAATATACACTTTCACCAGAAGGAATACCACTTACAAACATAACGCTAGTTGTTTTTTCCGAAAAAACTATTCCTGTTGGATTTTCGTAAGCATTGTAATTTCCAATTTTGTATTCTTTATTGATAGAAGCTATTGTTTTATATGCTTTATGTTCGTTAACACGATCTATTTTTTTGTATTTATTATCTAATAAACATTGTGCTAAAGATTTAACAAAAGGAGATGTAGTAATTCCATCAATTGTTTGTTGATTTACGCCTGAATTTAATTCTGAGAATAAATCATCTTTAAAAATTGTTGAATACTTTTTCTGATCAAACTTGTTTGAATTTTTTTGATAAAATTCCATCTTGGCAACACTTGCAAAATTTCCTTTGCCATCTAAAATTTCTAATTTGATAGAAGAAGGTTTTATTTGTGATGGAAAAGATATATTTCTTACATCATTTGTTTGCGTAAAATCTTGTGTAGAAATTTCAATATAAGTAGGGTCAGCTATAGTATTGTAACTAACTTTTACTTTTCCTAATAAACCATTTACTCCACCATCATTTCTTGGATAATAGATCATATAATCTAATGGTGTGTTTCCATCAAAAGCATAAATTAATGAAATAGGGAAAGTTTTTTCAGTAGAATTGTAGTTAGAATGATAAAGCGTATTGTAATCTCCATCAAATGATTGCTCTATGTTTTCCCCTGTTTGAAAACTTGATGCTGACGAACCTGTAACTAATGGAGAAACTTTCATATCCTTATAGTTTGAGAACTCATTTGTTTGTATTACACACTCCGAAGCTATTGGAGTAATTTGATCAGACGAGTAAAACTCAACTTCCGCAGCACTCGAGAAATTTCCTAGAGCAGCATTCACTTTTATTCTAATGACTGCTGGATTGATAATTTCTTTATCAAAATCAAATTTTTTAGATGTAGAATCTCCAGCCCATGTTATAGCACTCGTAGTCGCTGTTTTGAAATTTGTTGGATCACCTTTAGTTGAATATAAAATTTCAACATTTGTCCAAATTCCATTAGTACCTGTTTGCCTTGGAAAATAGGCAAGGGATTTTATAGATTTAACTTGACTGTTGAAACTAAAATCTAATTGATCTGGGATTCCATTTTGATTCCATTTAGAATGGTACATTGTCGTTAATATACCATCTGCGCTAAAAGTAGCTTCATTACCACTTTGTGCCTCTTGTTTAGAAGTAACACTAGAAACGGGCATTTTGTATTCCTGCGCAAAAGAATCTATACCAAGTAAAATCATACTTAGTAGGAAGTAATTTTTTTTCATAAATAATTTGTGTTAATTGATATTTTGTTGTTTAGACAAGTTAATTAATACATTTTATTTATAATCAGCTAGGAACCAATTTGAAAAAAAAATAAGGAAATGTTAAGAAATAAAGAATCCCTTTCTTTAATAATACAATTAAGAAAGAGATTCTAACTATTAAAGACATAATAAATGAAAAGATTTTTACTGCTTTTTGATAATTGTATTATTATTTCCCTCAATTATTTGAGGTAATTTACCATTTTTAGATAATGCTTTACGATAATATAATGTATTTCCTTCGCCAGCTAATTCAGCAGAAGTTAATCCATTAACAGATATTGTATTATTTGTTCCCATGATTTCAACTTTGGTACAATCTCCTTTCAAATTGATCACATGTCCACTTCCGCCAACTTCTACTTTTTGTCCCTTACAATCTAACGTTAGTTTTTTATTATTTCCATCAATTTCTATCTGCGCAAAAGAAAGGTGACTAATAAATAACATCGTAACAGCACATAATAATTTATTCATTTTCATTGTGATTTCTTTTTTGGTTACTTTTTAGAAATCAAGAATCGTGCACTTTCAATTAATAAAATCTAACTTTACAAAAATTTAACAAAATGACTTTAGTTGAGCTAAAACAATTGTTTTTAGATAAATTGCAATTACTATATGATAAAGAAGAAGCTTCTCATATTTTCATGATTTATGTAGAAGATAAGTTGAATCTTGATTTATCTAGCCGAGATGAAATTGAATTAACGACTGAAATTTTATCAGATTTAGAACAATTAAAAAAAGGTCAACCTATACAACATATTACTGGAAAAGCTTTTTTCTATAACGATTTCTTTTTTGTGAATGAACATACATTAATTCCTCGTCCAGAAACGGAAGAATTGGTTGAATTAATTAGAAATGATTATGCTCAAAATCAAGATATTTCTATGATTGATTTAGGAACAGGAACAGGATGTATTCCTATTTCGTTGGCAAAATTATTTCCAAATGCAAATGTTTCAGCATTAGATATTTCTGAAAATGCATTGAAAATAGCACAATCAAATGCTGAAAATTTAAAAGTTAATATAAATTTTTATCACAATAATTTACTGGAAGACATTCAATTAAACCATAAATTTGATGTAATTATTTCAAATCCACCTTATATCCGAAATCTTGAAAAAAAAGAAATGCATCAAAATGTTTTGAATTTTGAACCTCATTTGGCGCTTTTTGTTGAAAATGATGATGCTTTAATTTTTTATGAACGAGTAATAGATTTTGCTAAAAATCATTTGAAAGAGAATGGTAAAATTTATTGTGAAATCAATCAATATTTAGGAAAAGAGACAAAACAATTATTTCAAAAATTTTATCAAAATGTAATCATTCATAAAGATATTTCTGGAAATGATCGTATGCTAAGTGCTTCTAATCAATAATTATCTATAAGAATCTTGTTTTATTTTCTGAAAAGATTTAATTTTAATTCAATAATCGTTCGCAATTTGGTATTAAAATTGTTAGAACTGATTCTATTATTAAAACAATAAAAAAAAACAACTATGAAAAAATTATTTGTATTAGTGGCAGTTGCTTCATTATCATTTGCTACTTCTTGTAAACAAGAAACTTCAAAAACAACTGAAACTAATGTAACTGTAGATTCATTAGCGAATGATTCTACGACTGTTATCAAAGAAACGACAACTACAACAACTACATTATCAGAAACTGATGCAAAAGCGAAAGTAGACGAAGCAAAAAAAGCTTTAGATGAAGCAAAAGCGAAAGGTGATAAAGCTGCAACAGAAGCTGCACAAAAAGCTTATGACGATGCTAATAAAGCGTGGATTGATGCAAAAGCTGCTGTAAATAATGCTGCGCAAGATGTAAAAGATGGAGTGAATAATACTGTAGATAAAGTAGATGCAAAAGCTAATCAAGCAAAAGAAGATATTAAAACTGTTGCAAAAGATGCAAAAGCTGATATCAATGCAGCTGCAAAAGATGTGAAAGCAGAAGCGAAAGAAGCTGGAGAAAAAGCAAAAGAAGGATATAACAATACGTTAGATAAATTAAAAGCGAAATAATTTCAAAATAATTATTGCTAACTTAGCCTTGAGAAATCTCAAGGCTATTTTTTTATGTTAAATTTTAGAGAAGCAACAAAGACAGATGCGTTATCAATTGCAAGATTGATGATGTTAGCGATGGATAAAATCGTTTATGATTTTATCGGAAAAACAGATTATGAAGAAGGGGTTTTATTCTTGAAAAAATTAATTGAACAAGAAGAAAATCAATATAGTTATCAAAATACAGTTGTTGTAGAATATGATAATCAATTTGCTGGAACAACAACTTTTTATGACGGAGGAAAATTAGAAGAACTTCGAAAACCTGTTTTAGAATTATTGAAAAATGATTATAACCAAATTATTCATCCGCAAGATGAAACACAAGCAGGTGAAATATATATTGACACAATTGCAGTTTCTGAAGATTTTAGAGGGAAAGGAATAGGTTCTAAAATATTGGATTATTTGATTGATGAAATAGGAAATAAGCAAGGCAAAACATTAGGTTTATTGGTCGATTTTACAAACCCAAATGCAAAGAAATTGTACGAAAGAAAAGGTTTTGAAGTGGTTGGGGAAAAAATGTTGATGAGCGAAAATCATGAATATATGCAGTATAAACCAAAACAATAGATAATAAAAAAAGAGCTTTTCTTAAAGCTCTTTTTTTATTTCATTACTCCTAATTGTGTTAAGATTTTTTCTTCGTACGGATCGATTGTAAATTGTTCAAATTTCACAAAATCTTTTCCATTTTTTAAGTAACCTAATTGATAATTTTGACGAATAACAGCTTGATTCTCGAAACTTTCTAAAATTGGTAATTCAGAAATTGGACCTAAAATTTGTTCGTTTTTGGTTGAAATTAAACCAAAATGCATCAAATAATTCTCTTTTGATAAGAAATATGGAAAATAAGCTAATATATCTGGACGCTCAATTTTTAGTGAAGTAGCTTCTCCAAAAGTGGCAAAATTTTGATCGACTGGCGTTAAATATTCGTATTGATAATCTATAATCAACTGATTATTTTTATCAATCATTCCCCATTTTCCATCTTTTTCAACTCCAGCTAAACCAGCTCTAAAATCTGTACAACCATCATATTCGAACGGGATCACAACTTGATTTAATAAATCAATAAAACCCCATTTTCCATCTTTTTTTACAGCACAAATATTTTCAATAAAATCACTTGTTAAATCATATTCGAACGGAATCAAAATCTGGTTAGATTTTGTGATAATTCCCCACTTATTCTCCTTTTGCGCGCTATAGGCATTAACAGTTGTGAGCACAAGTTTTTGATATTGAAACGGAATAATTACATTTCCTTCTTTATCTATTAAACCAAATTGATTATCAATAGATATTGGTGCCAAATTGTTGCGATCGAAAACAGTTAAATCTTCAAATGTTGTTGTTTCTTTGTGAACAAAATTGTCAAACTGGTCTGTATCTTTTGGTGATATTTTAGTCATAATTCTATAATTCGACGTAAAATTAATTAATCAAAAATTAATAGTTTGTATATAAATATTAAAAAATCCAATTTTAAACACTTTTTGTAAATTAAATTCTTCCTTTTGTAGGAAAGCTTAAAATATAACCTATGAATATTTTTACTAAATTATTTTTTACTGCAACTATTATAATGAGTAGTTTTGTTACAGCTCAACAAGATGGTATAAACATTATTAATTTACCGACTACGATAAATAAAGACTATTCTTTTGAAGGAGTATGGAAAATTTCGAATGATGGAAATACATCTAACTATAAAATATCTGGAGGAAAATTGACAAATTATTTAAACAAAACAAGTCAGACTTTATTTCTTGATTTATATTTTGCTCCATCAAAAACATCTGTAGATTTATATAATTTACCGAATAAAATCAATACAAACGCACAATTAGGGCAGTTAGAAGGAAATGGAACAAGCTTCAATAACGTTACTATTACTTTTAAAGCTTCAGATCTTGAAACATTAGCACAAGGAGATTATACACCAGTTTTGTTATTGAAAGAAAAAGAATCAGGTTCTATTTTGAATTATAAAGTTTTGAGTAGTAAAATTTCTTTAGAATCTAATAATATTTTAATTGATAAAGTTGTAAAGAATGTAGAATTACCTCAGGTTACAGATGCTAATACTTTAGCTTCTACAAAGAATATAGACGCTACTTTATCTGATATATATACACCTGTAGAAAGTTCTTTGAACATAGCGAATGTAAATAAAAAACTAAAATTAGTTGGAGGTTGGAAATTAGAAATTGATTTCAATTCGTTGATGGTTACAATTGGTGGAGTTGATAATTCTATACAGAATTTAGATTATAAACCTACAAATGACTTAAAATTAATGGTATATTTTTCAAATCAAAATATAACAGGAATTAAAGAAATAGATGGATTTGAACTTCTAAATCTAGATGTTTCACCAATTTCTGCTTTTACTAAAATTGAAAAGCTAAATTTTACTACAAATATCACAAAATTGGTTCCCGCAGGTGAATATTATCCTATTTTAGTATTAACTGAAAAAAATGAGGAAGGAAAATATGTGATGAAATCAACGTTAAGTTTAGGTGAGAAATATATTTGGCAGTAAAATCTAAATAATATAAAAATAAAAAAGCAACGATTATTTCGTTGCTTTTTTTGTTAAATACTGTTCAAATTTCAATCCTTTTATGTTATAAGGATCAAATCCTTTGTATAAATCTTCTAATAATTGCATTACTTGAAAATAAGTAAATAATACTGAATATGAAGCTTGTTCTTGGTAAACAGGGATTTCTACTAAAAATAAAAATCGATCATATTTCGAAATCTGAACAGTATTCCCATCTTGATTCATCAAACCAATATAACTTCCGTCATAATCAGGTAGGTTATGAAAAATCTCAATAGCTTGTGATAAACTACCTTCTAAAGGTAATTCAGTTTCGACCTGTAAGTCGTCAGCGTAATTTTCAAAGAATATTTTCACAGTGCAAAAGTAAGAAATTTTAATCTATTTTAAGGAATTCCTTTTTTTTCGGGTTATAATTATTAAATTAGCATTCAAATTATGGAAAAAATGAGTTACGACATTATAGTTATTGGAAGTGGTCCTGGAGGATACGTTGCAGCAATTAGAGCAGCACAATTAGGTAAAAAAGTAGCAATCGTAGAAAAAGCTGAATTAGGTGGAATCTGCCTTAACTGGGGATGTATTCCTACAAAAGCTTTATTAAAATCTGCTCAAGTATTCAAATACTTAAATCATGCAGAAGATTTTGGAATTAACTTACCTTCAGATATTTCATTCGAATTTGGAAATGTTGTTTCTCGTAGTAGAGGAGTGGCGGATCGTATGAGTAAAGGTGTTCAATTCTTAATGAAGAAGAACAAAATTGAAGTAATTCAAGGTGAAGCAAAAGTTTTACCAGGAAAAAAAGTAAAAGTTACTGCAGCAGATGGTTCTGTTAGTGAATTATCTTCAGAAAATATAATTATTGCAACTGGTGCACGCTCTCGTGAATTACCTGCATTACCACAAGATGGTAAAAAAGTAATTGGTTACCGTGGTGCATTAGCAATGGAAAAGCAACCAAAATCAATGATTGTTGTAGGTTCTGGAGCGATTGGAGTTGAGTTTGCTCACTTCTACAATACATTAGGAACAAAAGTGACAATTGTAGAGTTTTTACCACGCATTGTAAATGTTGAAGATGAAGATATTTCGAAACAATTACAATTATCTCTTAAAAAATCTGGAATCAATATCTTAACAAATGCAGAAGTTACAGGAGTTGATACAACTGGAGATTTAGTAAAAGCAACAATTAAAACTGCAAAAGGAGAAGAAATTCTTGAAGCAGAAGTTGTTTTATCAGCAGCAGGAGTTGTTCCAAATACAGAAAATATTGGTCTTGAAGAAGTTGGTATTGCAACTGAAAGAGGTAAAATAGTTATCAATGATTTTTGTGAAACATCTGTAAAAGGATATTATGCAATTGGTGATGTTGTAAAAGGAGCAGATTTAGCTCACTTAGCATCTGCACAAGGTATTTTATGTGTTGAGCATATTGCTGGTGAAAAAGTAGAACCAATCGACTACGGAAACATCCCAGGTTGTACTTATTGTTCTCCAGAAATTGCATCTGTAGGATTAACAGAAGCAAAAGCTAAAGAAGCTGGATACGAAGTAAAAGTAGGAAAATTCCCATTCTCTGCAAACGGTAAAGCTGTTGCAAACGGAGCTGCTGATGGTTTTGTAAAAGTAGTTTTTGATGCGAAATATGGTGAATGGTTAGGATGTCACATGATTGGTGATGGAGTTACTGAAATGATTGCAGAAGCAGTTGTAGCCCGTAAATTAGAAACTACTGCACATGAAATTATGAAATCTGTACACGCGCACCCTACAATGGCAGAAGCTATTATGGAAGCGGTAGAAGATGCATATGGACATGCAATTCATATCTAAGAAATAAATTTAAAATTTATAGTTGAAGCAGCCTTTTGGCTGCTTTTTTATTTTACCAAATCGTTAATTTTTTGCGTTATGTATATTGAATTTGTTTTTTAACTATCTTTATAATAATAATTTAAAAACAGATATAATATGAAAAAATTTTATTCTTTAGTAGTAATTACTGCATTATCTTCTTTATCATTTGGACAAGTTGTGATTAGTCAAGTTTATGGTGGAGGAGGAAATTCGGGCGCAAAATATACGCATGATTTTATTGAGTTGTTTAATAGAGGCTCTTAAGCTGTTACATTAAAAGGTCATTCACTTCAATATGCTTCTGCTACAGGTAATGTTAGTGCAGCTAATACACAAGTATTAGCAGATATTACAATTCAGCCAGGTAAATATTATTTAATTCAACAAGCTAAAGGTAATAGTGGAACAGATGCATTGCCAACTCCAGACCAAATTCCTGCTACAGCTCTTGCATTAGGAGCCATGAACGGTAAAGTAGCACTTGTATCTAATGTTGATCCAATAACTGATGTAACAGATAAAGATATCGTTGATTTTGTAGGTTTTGGAACGTCTAATGAATATGAAGGATCTGGTCCTACTGCGGCTTTATCTAATACTGATTCTGCTCAAAGAAAGTTAAAAGGATGTCAAGATACAAATGATAATAAGAATGATTTTGACGTAGCTGCTGCTGCTCCTAGAAATGGACAAACGGCTGCAAATGTTTGTACAAATTTGAGTACAGATAATTTAACATTAACTAAAGCAGTTTCTAATACATTATGGACAAATACAGCTTCTTTCAATGTAAAAGATAAAACAATTGTAGAAGTTTACAATATTAACGGACAATTGGTAAAATCTTTCGAAGTTAAAGGTGTTCAAAATGTAGATGTTTCTTCATTAGTTAAAGGGACGTATGTAGTTAAAACTACTTCTAACGGAAAATCTTCTACTCAAAAAGTAGTAAAAAAATAAGAAAGAATATATTGTTAATCTAACAAAAAAGCGATTCAGTTTACTGAATCGCTTTTATTTATTCTTCTAATTTCTGAATCTTAAAACCTGCATCTGTCACAGCTTCTACAACTTCTTCTTCATCTTCGGTTGTTGTCACAGTCAGTACTTTTCGTTCATCAGAAGTATCAACTTTCCAATTGTCTTTACCTACAGCTTCGTCCAAAAAAGGTTTTACAGATTTGATACAGCTGTCACAATTTATATTTGTTTTGAATTTCAATTCGCTCATAACTTTACAATTTAGACTCAAATTTATAAAGATTTCATAAGATTAAAAAAACGTTTAAGTAATATTTGATTTCGAAATTTAAATAAAAATCAATGAAGCGTAATCTTGATGTTGTTGTTATTTCGGATGTGCATTTAGGAACTTTTGGTTGCAAAGCACAAGAGCTGTTAGCTTATCTACAGTCAATCAATCCAAAAAAAATTATTCTCAATGGTGATATTGTGGATATTTGGAATTTTAAGAAAAGTTATTTCCCAGAAACGCATCTTCAAATTATTAGTTATTTGTTAAATCTTTCAGAACAAGGAATTCCAATCGTTTATATAACAGGAAATCATGACGAATTGTTACGTAAATTTACCACAATGCGTTTTGGAAATATTCTTTTAACGGATAAATATATGTTGAAACAAAATGATAAAGTCGCTTGGATTTTTCATGGAGATGTGTTTGATGCATCGATTCAACATTCGAAATGGATTGCGAAATTAGGTGGTTGGGGTTATGATAAATTAATTCAGTTGAATTATTTTATCAATAAATGTTTAGAGTTTTTTGGAAGAGAACGTTATTCGTTATCTCAAAAGATTAAAAATTCAGTGAAAAAAGCGGTGAAGCATATCAATGATTTTGAACAAACTGCTGCCGAATTAGCGATCGAAAATGAATATGATTATGTAGTTTGTGGACATATTCATCAACCACAATTGCGAAAAGTAAAAACGGATAAAGGAATTTGTGTTTATATGAATTCGGGGGATTGGATTGAGAATTTATCTGCTTTAGAATGTGTAGACGGAAATTGGTCAGTGTTTTATTTTGAAGAACATAAACATACTTTGATGCAAAATTTAGAAGAAATCGAGTTCAATTATTCGTTAGATGAACTGATTGTTTCAATTCTCAATAAAAAATAAATGAAAATTTTATACGCTTTGCAAGGAACAGGAAATGGACATTTGGCTCGTGCGCAAAAAATGTTACCAATCCTTGAAGAATATGGAGATTTGAATGTTTTTGTGAGTGGTTCTAATTCACAATTACAACTCGAAAATTATCAATTTAAACATCACAATGGCTTGTCGTTGTTTTATAATCAGCTTGGGAAAGTTTCGTATAAACGAATTTTTAAGGAGAATAGTTTTAAATCTTTTTGGAATGAAGTGAATCATTTTCCAATTGAAAAATATGATTTAATTATTAATGATTTTGAGCCAATTACGGCACATGCAGCTCGAAAGAAAAAGATAAATATTGTTGGTTTGAGTCATCAAGCTTCATTTTTATTTGATGAAACACCAACAGTGAAAAATAAAACGGGCGAAACGATTTTAAAATATTACGCACCAACTTCTAAGTATTACGGTTTTCATTTCGAAGAATATAATGATGCTATTTTTTTACCAATCATTCGAGATAAAATTAGAGCATTGCGTCCAAAACGAAAAGATTACTATTTGGTGTATTTACCAAGTTTTCATCCAACAGAAATTATGGAGAAATTATCACTGATTAAAGATTCAAAATGGAAAGTTTTTTCACCTTTTGTGAAAGATGTTACGCGTCAATTTAATGTTCAAATTTATCCAATTGATGAACGTCTTTTTACTAGAACTTTAGAAAATTGTAAAGGAGTTTTGTGCGGTGCTGGTTTCGAATTGCCTGCCGAAAGTATTTATCTTAAAAAGAAGCTTTTTGTGATTCCGATTAAAGGTCAATACGAACAATTATGTAATTGCGAAGCTTTAAAAATGATTGGCGTTGATTATTCATATGATTTGAATGTAGCACAATTGCAACGTTGGGTGGATTCGAATAAAATTATTGAGAAAGATTTCCCAGATCAAACCGAAGAAATCATTCAGAAAGTAATTTTAGAAGCATCCCATTAATTATTTTTCCAGAAAGCAGGCGTAAATAAAATTAAGATTGTATAAAGCTCTAATCGTCCCAAAACCATTAAAAAACAACATAATAATTTTGCACTATCCGTTAAAGAATTCATTGAAGTACCCGGACCAAATTCGCCAATTCCCGGACCTACGTTTCCTAAAGTGGAAGCAGTTAATGTTAAAGAGGCCAAAATATCTTGGAAACTCATTGTTATACCATAATTCAAAAGCGCAAACAAAATAGAACTCACAATCCATGTAAACATAAACATGACAAAGAATGCCATGACGTGGAAAACAATAGATTGGTTAAGCGAACGATTGTTATAACGAACAGGAATAATTGCGTTTGGGTGTAAAATACGCTTAAATTCGATCCAACTATTTTTTAATAAAATGACGTGTCTAATAACTGTAATTCCTCCAGATGTAGAACCTGCCGAACCTCCGATGAAGAACAAAGAGAAGAAAATAAGTGTGGTTACGGTTAACCAACTTGTGTAATCTTCCATTGCCAAAGCTGTTGTAGATGCGATAGATACAACGTGGAATAATGAACTTCTGAATGAATGTTCGAAATTAAACCACGAATAGGTTTCGACGGAATAACTAGGGTAAATATTGAAAAATAATACAACAAAAACGATAAATGTAACGACAGCAAGTAAACCAACCCACCAACGGAATTCTTCATTTTTCCATACTTTTTTGAATTGTCCTTTAATCAATAAATAAATCAATGCGAAGTTTGTTCCGCCCAAAAACATCATCACGATTAATACATATTGAATAAAAATATTGTTATTCCAATACATCAAACCTTCATTCTTAGTAGAAAAACCTGCCGTTGCAATCACACTCATCGAATGATTTGCAGCATCAAATAAATTCATTCCACCAAAATAAAGCAACATCGCAAAAAAAGCAGTTAAGCCTAAATAAACTAACCAAAGGTTTTTTGCTGTTTCTGTAATTCGAGGGTGAATTTTATCCGTATAAATTCCAGGCGCTTCTGCCATAAAAAGCTGTCGACCACCAATTCCAAGAAACGGTAAAATCGCAATCGTCAAAACGATAATCCCCATACCACCAATCCAATTGGTTGTACTTCGCCAAAATAATATACTTTTTGGGAGACTTTCTACATCATCATAAATTGATGTCCCAGTCGCTGTATAACCAGAAACGGTTTCGTAAATAATGTTGACAAAACTAAAATTTTCATTGATGATATGATCGTTTGGTAGAAATATTAACGAGGTAACATAGGGTAAACACCCCGAAAGAATCAAGAAAAGCCATCCGACACAAACCACGATATAACCTTCGCGTTTGTTGATGTGTTTTCTTCTGTCACGCGTAAAATACATCATTGCAGCTCCCGACAATCCCACTAAACTCCCCGAAACTAAAAAAGGGTAGAGTAGATGATCATTAAAATAAATGCTGACACATGTTGCAATAAACATAAAGAGCGCATTTAATAGTAATAAAACACCCGAAAGATTCAGGATTACTTTGATGTTAAGTGATTTCATTATTTAAAATATTTGGTCACTTTTGGAATTAAATTCGCTTGACTAAAAACAACGACGTGATCTTTTGGTTCGATAATGAAATCTTTTGTTGGAATAAATCCATCATTTCTGCGAACAATTCCAGCAATAATAGCACCTTCTTTAAACGGAAAATCGCTTACTTTTTTGAATGCGATTTCAGAATTTTCGTGAATACGGAATTCTAAAACTTCAGCATCTAAATCAGAAATTCCTGTTACATCCATCACAGAACCTTGTCGAATATAACGGAAAATACTATCTGCGGTTAAGAGTTTTTTATTGATAAAAGCGTTAATTCCAACTTCTTGACTAAGATGTATATAGTCGATATTTTCGACCAAAGCAATTGTTTTTTTAACGCCTTTTGATTTTGCCAAAAGACATGACATAATATTCGTTTCCGAACTTCCTGTCACAGCGATAAAAGCATCCGAATCAGAAATACCTTCTTCCAATAACAATTCTCCATCTCGACCATCACCATTGATAATCAAAATGTTATTTAAATCGTCAGCTAAATCAAAAGCTTTGTTTCGATTGATTTCTAATAACTTAACATTGTGCTTGTTATCTTTTAAAAGTTTGGCAACTTTGACACCAATACTTCCTCCTCCTAAAACAATTACATTTTTGAAATATTCTTGTTTCTTTCCAAGGATTTTATAAACTTCTAAAATTCCAGCTTTTTTGACAATAAAATAAACGTGATCATCTATTCTAAATTCAGTTTCGGCTTCGGGAATAATGGTTTGATATTCGCCACGTTCGTTGCTACGAATTATTGCAATTGGCATCAAAAGATTGTCTTCGCCACCTTTCGTCGTCAAATACATGTCTTTGTACTGCTTGTCCAAAATTTTACAATCCGCATCCAAAACAGTTCCAACCATAAAAAGTTGACCATTTGCAAAGGGATGCATCGCATTGAAAGCAGATTGTTGAACAAGAGAATAAATCTCATCAGCCGCTAATTTCTCAGGACTAATTAATGCATCAATTCCCATTCCTTGAACCCAAAATTGATTTTCTTTGTAAAGAAATTCAGGATTCGAAATTCGAGCTAATGTGCGTTTTGCCCCTAAATCTTTCGCAATCGAAGCACTTGTAAGGTTTGTGTTTTGAAGATGAGTGACCGATATAAAAATATCTGTATCATCAATTCCAACTTCTCGCAAAGCCTTGAAAGAAGTGATATCACCACGATAAGCCATTACATCTAACGAGTTTTCGATCATCAACAACTTGTCCTTGTCCATGTCCATGATGACGATGTCGTTCATTTCATTAGAAAGTAATTTAGCCAAATGAAAACCAACTTCTCCAGCACCTCCGATTAATATTTTCATGAAAGAAATTTAGGATAAAACTATTTTGACGTTTCTTTTTGTCCCATTAACATTAGGAACGATTTCAAGAATTCGTCTATATCACCGTTCATTACAGCATCCACATTACCTGTTTCAGTTCCTGTTCTGACGTCTTTTACCAATTTGTATGGATGCATCACATAATTACGAATTTGAGAACCCCATTCGATTTTCATCTTATTTGCCTCGATCTCATTACGTGCAGCCATTTTTTTCTCTAACTCAATCTTATACAATTCAGATTTTAACATCTCCATTGCACGTTCGCGATTGGCTAACTGAGAACGTTCAACCTGACAAACAACTACAATCCCAGTTGGTTTGTGCGTTAACTGAACTTTAGTTTCTACCTTATTTACATTTTGCCCTCCAGCTCCTCCAGAACGAGACGTTTGTAATTCGATATCAGCAGGATTGATTTCAATCTCGATTGTATCATCCACAATTGGGGAAACATAAACCGAAACGAAACTTGTGTGACGCTTTGCATTACTATCAAAAGGCGAAATACGCACCAAACGATGCACACCATTTTCTCCTTTTAGATAACCAAAAGCAAATTCGCCATCAACTTCTAATGTTACCGTTTTTACACCTGTAACATCACCCGCTTGATAGTTTAATTCTTTTACTTTATATCCATGTTTTTCGGCCCACATCAAATACATACGCAACAACATAGAAGCCCAATCACAAGATTCTGTACCTCCAGCTCCCGCAGTAATTTGAAGAATTGCACCAAGATTATCTCCTTCTTCTGAAAGCATATTCTTGAATTCTATATCTTCTAAAAGCTTAGCAACAACAGTATATTGTTCCATAACTTCTTCGTCACTTACCTCGCCTTCGCGGTTAAATTCTACTAAAACTTCGACATCATTTACTGCATTTGCAATCGTTTGGTATTCATCAATCCATTTCTTTTTACCACGTAAAACTTTCATAAAAGCTTCGGCTTCTTTCGGGTTGTTCCAAAATTCAGGTGAAGCAGCGTGTTCTTCTTCATTTTGAACTTCGATTTCTTTTTGTTCGATTTCCAAATATTCGTGCAAATCTTGTGTACGTTTTTGGATGTCTTTTAGTAATTCGTTGTTAAACATAATTGCAAATGTATAAAAATAGGGGATTTTATGAACACGAGGTTAAGCATTAATCACTTTATCATCTTTTCCGTTCCAAGAAAGAATTTTATAAGTAAAACCGTCTTCCGTTTTAATTTCTTGGTCTTTCAGCATCAAAAAAGTATCGTCCCAATCACCATCATCATAACTAATTACCCAGAATAATTGGTTGAACAACAAACCTTCCAAAATATACAAAAGTTCCTCAACAGAATCTACTTCGTAAGTTGTAAAAGGAAAAGAAGATTTGATCCAAATCTTATCATCATCCGAAGTCTGAATATAAAGATCACCAAAAGTCGATTTGTATTCATTCTCGATATGGAATTCTAATAATTCGGTATCTTTTTTGTGAAGCCCTGTAAAATCTGGAATTGCTTCAATGATTTGATTGTATATTTTGATTGAAAAATCGTTCATCTTTCTAAAATTAGCTTGCAAAAATAAACGATATTATCTAATTCTGACACGATATTTATGTTCAATAAATCGAAAAAAGTTAAATAATTTGTATTCAAAATCATAACCATAGTCAACAGAAGGATCTAAATCTATACTTACTGCATACAAATCTGGATTATATGTCATTGGTTGCATATGTCGTTGATTCCAAATCATCACATATTGGCGATTTTTTTGTTCGTAATATTCTTTTGAATAATATTCTTTGGGTAATGCAGTTGTTTTTAAATAAATATCATATTGAGGATCAAATACAACAATATCATAATCGCCATCTTCATTCGGCTCGAATTTTAATGAATTCTCATCTTTATTCGGCACTGAATTTTGTGTGGATTGATTGGTTGTACAAGCAAAAAATAGGAGAGAAACGCTGAAGAATAAAAATAGCTTTTTCATAATTTTTTAATTTGATTAAATATATTGAAAAATAACGATATTAAGTGTTTATATCTACATTTACACTTATATTCTAATAATTTAGAATTACATGAATAGTAGTTCTGAAATATAAATGTTTATTTCATATTATTTATATATATATCTAAGAGACATTGAAAAATTATCATCATGAAATTTATTAATTTAATATTTTATAAGATATAATTTTGGTATAAATATAAAGTTTAAGTTAAAAATGTAACTTTATAGCAATAGTTCTTAAAGTTATCCCGAGATTGTATCCGATAGCAGATTCTAACTCTGTTATCTAAAATATATATGACAAATCACTTTATAGGAATAGGAAAATATATTCCAACTGAAAAAATATCAAATCATTTTTTTGAAGAACATCAATTTTTTAATGAACAAGGAGAAATTTTAGATCAAAATAATGCTACAATTTCGCATAAATTAAAACAAATAACAGGAATAGAAGAACGTCGATATGCCAGAAAAGATCAAGTAACATCAGACTTAGGCTATATGGCAGCTGCTTCAGCCATCACAAATGCAAATATCGACGCAGAAACTATTGATTATATTATATTCGCTCATAATTTTGGAGATGTAAAACACGATACGATTCAGTCTGATATGGTGCCAAGTCTTGCTGCAAGAGTAAAAAATTTATTGAAAATTCAAAATCCTTATTGTGTTGCTTACGATGTTATTTTTGGTTGTCCAGGTTGGGTAGAAGGTGTTATACAAGCCAATGCATTTATAAAAGCTGGATTAGCAAAAAGATGTTTGGTAATTGGTGCTGAAACTCTTTCGAGAGTAGTAGATGAACACGACCGAGATACAATGATATATGCAGATGGCGCTGGTGCAGCAATATTAGAAGCTTCTACAAACAATAAAGGAATACAAGCCCATTTATCTGCCTCTTATGCAAACGAAGAAAAAGATTATCTGTTTTTTGGAAAATCGTATAATTCAGAAAAATGTCCGAATACCAAATACATCAAAATGTATGGTAGAAAAATCTATGAGTTTGCTTTATCCAAAGTACCTTTAGCAATGAAAAAATGTGTTGATGATAGCTCATATAATATTGACGATATCAGTAAAATAGTGATTCATCAAGCCAACGAAAAAATGGACGAAGCAATCGTAAAACGCTTTTATAGTTTATATGATCAAGATGTGCCAAAAAATATTATGCCAATGAATATTCATAAACTTGGCAATAGTAGTGTGGCAACAATTCCAATTCTTTTGAAAATGATTATGGATAATGATTTAGAAAATCACCAGATAAATGAAGGCGATGTGGTATTATTTGCATCTGTTGGCGCAGGCATGAATATAAACACGTTTATTTACCAATTTTAACGATATCAATCATGATAAGTTCTAATCACAATTAGATTAGAACTTTTTATCATATAGAATTCTCTAGAAATTAATACTATTTAATTCATTAAAACTTATTACCTTTGCAACGTACTTAAGAAGATATTTTGTCTTAATAGTTTACAATTGTATTCTTTATTTTACTTTTTTTAATTCACTAATTGACCTAGTCAATATAATTTTAACTTCTGTTTTCTAAAACGTATACTTGTAAGTTTTACTACATTATAATATAAATGTTGTCGGATAATTAATTCATGTTTTCTTAGGTTTTATCAGTATTAAAAACAAAAAATCTATACAAACATTTATGGCAGATTCTACATCTAAAAAAGAAAATAGCAAAAAGAAAGCTTTAAAAAAATTAGAAAAATTAAACAAAAGAGAGAATAGAAAAGAGAATAACAACAAAGGAAAATCATTAGAAGATATGATTGTCTATGTTGATGTACTTGGTAATTTTACAGATGTACCACCTCATTTACAAGACAAAGAAGCCGATTTGCTGAATAATAAAAGATTTGAATCTGATAACAGAGATGTTTTTATAGAAGGTATGGTTGATATCTACAACGATTCAAAAGGTTTTGGTTTTATTAAAGTACCAGCTTCTAACGATAAAATCTTCTTCCACTTCAAAGAATCAAAAGAATTACTTAAAGTAGGAGATCAAGTACAGTTCAAAAAAGAAATGTCTGAAAAAGGATTCAGAGCAATTCAAATATCAAAAAAATAAATTAATTAAATATACAACTATGCAAGAAGGAACAGTAAAATTCTTCAACGAATCAAAAGGGTTTGGTTTTATCTCTAACGCAAACGGAGGTGAAGATGTTTTTGTACATGTTTCTGGATTAATTGACAAAGTAAATGAAAATGATCAAGTTACTTTTGATATTGAAAAAGGAAAAAAAGGTCTTATGGCTGTTAATGTAAAAAGAAAATAAAAAAAGAATCCTTATATAAGGATTCTTTTTTTTGAACTATATTTAATTTCTAAAAGAGTATTTATGTACACAATATTACATAATTCGCGTTGCGGAAAAAGTAGAGATGCAGTAAAGGTTTTGGAAGAGTCTGGAAAAGATTTTGAAATAAGAGAATATTTGAAAGAGCCTTTGACGAAAGATGAATTGAGAACTATTTTAACAAGACTAAATCTAAAACCAATTGATATAGTAAGGACAAATGAAGAAGATTGGAAAATAAATTTTAAAGGAAATGAACTTTCTGATGATGAAATTTTGAATGCTTTGGTTGAATATCCAAAATTGATTCAACGTCCAATAGTGACAGATGGAAAAAGTGGAATAGTAGGTCGTCCAAAAGAATTGGTAGAAAATTTTATTAAATAAAAATGGTTTGATAATTGTAAGTATTTCTAAGACTAAACATAAAAAGCTATGAAAATTTTAGATGCATTAACAAAAAATCAAACGGAGAAAGGAACTAAAATAGGTTTATTAACAACAGCCGCTACAACGGGAGTAACGGTAGCTAAATTTTTGGGAAAACGTTCAATATATGGAATAATTGGTGGAGTAGCCGTAACATTGGCTGCAGAATATATCCGAAAAAAATATGAAAAGAAAGTTGAAGCTGAAAACGAAACTATTTTAGAGAATAAATAAAAAAAGAGTTTTGAAAAAAACTCTTTTTTGTATTATATATTTTTGTTTTGTTCTTCTGCATCACCAACCATATTTCGAACAATTCCTGGATTCGAATGTTTTTTCTTCATTTTCAAATTCAAGAATTCGACTAAAACAGAGAAGCCCATGGCAAAATAAATGTATCCTTTCGAAATGTGTTGATCAAACCCTTCTGCTAATAACGAAACGCCGATTAATAATAAGAATGATAAAGCCAACATTTTAACCGTTGGATGATCGTTCACAAATTTAGAAACCGCACTTGCTGAAAGCATCATAACTGCAACAGCAATAATTACAGCCGCAATCATAACCTCAATATGTTCTGCCATACCAACTGCTGTAATTACAGAATCTAATGAGAAAACAATATCTAAAATTAAGATTTGTACGATAGTTCCTGCAAAAGAATGGACTTTCACTTTTCCTCCGGTTTCTTCAACACCTTCTATTTTGTGGTGAATTTCTACAGTCGATTTATAAATCAAGAATAATCCTCCGATTAGTAAAATCAAATCTCGACCAGAGATTGCTAATTTTTCTAACCATTCGGTTGAAGTAATGCCAATCCATTCGCCAATATTGAATAGAGGAGTGGTAAGACTCATGACCCAACTTAGTGAGAATAAAAGGATAACACGTGTAAACATGGCTAAAAATAAACCAAGCTGTTGTGCTTTCTTTTGTTGATGTGCAGGCAATTTTCCTGACAAAATAGAAATAAAAACAATATTATCAATCCCTAAAACGATTTCTAACATTGTTAATGTAAATAATGCAACTAATGCATCTGGTTGTAAAAAAATACTAAAATCCATCGATTAATTTTGAAGTTTCGAAAATACAACGAAGAATAAGAATTAAAGTTTGAGTAATAATTATTTAATGTTAATTTAATATTAGAACTTATACAAAATTATTTACAGATTAAATCAATCAAATCGTTTTAGCAATATAGAATTAAACTTTACTTTTGCGAAAAAGACTTAGAATGATTTCAAAAGTTCAACTTCGGTTGCAGTTTCTCGTACTTCTTTGGGGATTTACAGGAGTTTTCGGAAAATTAGTTACAATGAGTGCGTTGTCAATGGTTTGGTATCGTGTTCTTATTGGGGCTATTGCTGTTTTTATTTATATGAAGTTCAGAAAAATGGATTTCAAGGTAACTAAAAACGAATTGTTGAAATTACTTGCTATCGGTGGAATTGTAGGAATACATTGGTTTACATTTTATTTGTCGATTAAACTTTCTAATATCTCAATTGCGTTGAGTACGTTGTCGATGGGCGCGCTTTTTAGTGCGATTTTAGAACCTATTTTTTTTAAACGAAAAATTAATCTGCTCGAAATAATTCTTGCTATAATCGTTTCCACTTGTGTAGCTGTTATTTTTAATGCATCACCAGAAGATTATAAATTGGGAATTATCATTGGTATTTTGTGTAGTTTTCTATCGGCATTATTTGCAGTTCTTAATTCGAGATTACCAAAGTCAATCAAACCAACTAAAGTTACTTTATACGAAATGATTGGTGGAGTTATCACACTTTCGGTGGTAATGATTCTTTTTCAGCCAGAAGCTATTTCTGAAGTTGTAAATATAAGTTGGTCAAACTTAGGATGGCTGACTTTGCTTGGCGTCATTTTTACAGCTTTTGCACAAATAGAATCAGTTGATTTGCTGAAACATGTTAGTGCTTTTACGTTGATGTTGAACGTAAATTTAGAACCAGTTTATGGCATCATTTTGGCAAGTCTTATTTTTGGAGATTCAGAACATATGAATCCTATATTTTATATTGCTACAGGGGTAATGGTACTTTCTATCATTATGAACGGAATATTAAAAACAAGATTTTCTAAATAATTTATTGTCAAAAAGACGCATTTGTTTTAAAGAATGCTTATCATTTAATATCTTTGCTTCAATTGAAAAGTAAACCATAATCACATGATACACTCTATTATTACAGGTGTTGGGCATTATGTTCCCGAAAGAGTTGTTACAAACTTTGATTTAGCTGAAGTGATGGATACCAATGACGAATGGATTCAGGAACGTACAGGGATTGTCGAAAGAAGACATATCGAGCCAGGTTCTAAGATTTCGTCTACAGATTTGGGAGTTATTGCGGCTAAAAATGCGTTAGAAGATGCAGGAATCACTGCTCAAGATATTGATTTTATATTATTTGCGACTTTATCTCCCGATTATTATTTTCCTGGAAATGGTGTATTGGTGCAAAAAGAGTTAGGTTGTCGTACAATTGGGGCAATGGATATTCGTAACCAGTGTTCTGGCTTTGTATATGCGTTATCAACGGCTGATGCTTTTATAAAAGCAGGAGTTTACAAAAATATTTTGGTGATTGGAGCAGAAGTGCACTCATTCGGATTGGATATGTCGGATGAAGGTCGTGGCGTTTCAGTAATTTTTGGAGATGGAGCAGGAGCAGTAATTGTTTCGGCAACGGAAGAAGAAGGACGTGGAATTTTATCGACTAATTTACATTCTGAAGGTGAATTTGCCGAAGAATTAGCAGTTACTTTCCCTGGAACAAAAACAGGTTGGTCAGACGAATTATTGAAAGAAGGTAATACGTTAACTAAAAAAGAGATTTATCCATATATGAATGGGAACTATGTTTTCAAGCATGCGGTAACTCGTTTTCCAGAATCAATTATCGAAGCTTTATCGACTGCGAATAAAAAGCCAGAAGATTTAGATTTATTTATTCCACATCAGGCGAATTTGCGTATTTCTCAATTTGTACAAAAACAATTGGGATTACCAGATGAGAAAGTTTATAACAATATTATGCGTTACGGAAATACTACGGCAGCATCTATTCCTATTGCATTGAGTGAAGCAAAACAAGAAGGTAAAATCAAAAAAGGTGACTTAGTAATGATGACTGCTTTTGGAGCAGGATTTACATGGGGCTCTGTTTTGATGAACTGGTAAGTAAGTTTGAATTTAGATTTACAAATTTAGAATATAAAAAAAACCTTCACTTTTTAGTGAGGGTTTTTTGGTTATATTTGATTGATTTAAAAAATTATTAATGAAATATTTATTGATTCTCATAATTGGTTTAATGAGTTGTTCGCAACATAAAATATCAAAAAATGTAAAGGATCAAGATTATATCTTTTTTCTCCATAATAAATATTTAGAAACGCATAACGATGGAGATTATGATACAGTCTATAAAACTAAAATTGAGTATTCTAAAGTTTTGAATTCATTCAAGAAAGACGGTTTTATTGTGATTAGTGAGAAAAGAAAGCCGAAAACAGACGGAATAAAATATGCAAAAAAGGTTGTTAAGCAAATTGATAGTTTGATTAATACAGGTGTTAAACCTAATCATATTACGGTTGTAGGAACTTCGAAAGGTGGTTACATTGCGCAATATGTATCAACTTTTAAAAATAATCCTCAAATCAACTATGTATTTATTGGTTCGTTTCAAGAAAGTGATTTAGAAGAAATGCCTGATATAAAATTTTCTGGAAATGTTTTAACCATTTACGAGAAGTCTGATGCATTTGGCGTTTCAGCTATAAAACGTAAAGAAAATTCAACCAATAAAATCAATCATTTCAAAGAAATTGAATTAAATAATGGCTTAAAGCATGGTTTTCTTTATAAAGCTCTTGATGAATGGATTGAACCAAGTAAAAAATGGGCGAGGAGAAATTATGATTTTAAATAAATGATTCATTTATAATTTTTCCTAAAAATCACTCGAACTGACAATTTTTATTCAATCTGTACAAGAAATATCTTATACAAAAAAAGGTTAGACTCTAAAAAAAATAGAATCTAACCCAAGTTTATTTTGTTACTTAAATACTATAAGAAATGGTGATATTAAGATTTCCTTACTTCAATTTTTTAGCAACATACATTTTTTCTGCTAATTGAACAGCTTTGTACGCATCAACAACACCGCCTGTTACAGAAATATCTGTTAAAGCAGGATTTTTGTTGACAGATTCTAACAATATTTGTTTGATATCTGTTGCAGTTAATTTAGGATAATGTGCCCAAACCAAAGCCGCAACTCCTGCTACAACTGGAGAAGCCATAGAAGTTCCGCTTTCATTTTTGTATTCCCCATCTTTATTAGGAACAGTAGAATATATTTCATTTCCTGGCGCAAAAACATCTACAGACTTTTTACCAAAATTAGAAAAACTTGCTCTTAAATTGTCATTATCCATTGTATTTGCTCCAACTGTAATTACGTTTTTAGAAACTTCTACACCTTTGTCGTCATAAACGGTAGGGAAGTGAATTTCGTCATCAATATTTACGTTTTCATTTCCTGCAGCTTTAATCAATAAAAGACCTTTTTTCTCAGCATATTTAAATGCATCCCAAACAATTTGTTTATCAAGAGAATAAGCTTTTCCAAAAGACATATTTAAGATTTTTGCTCCATTATCTGCTGCATAACGAATGGCATTCGCAACATCTTTATCACGTTCGTCTCCATTTGGAACTGTACGAACTGACATGATTTTTACATAACCATTTCCAGCGATTCCATCCATTCCAATTCCGTTACCAGATTTTGCTGCAATAATTCCAGAAACGTGTGTTCCGTGCATAGAATCAGGGCCATCTACATCATTATTTCCGTAAAAACGTTCTGATTTATCAGCATAATTATCACCAACAATTGGACGAGGATCTAATTCTGTATTCAAGTTAATTTCAACTTGTTCTTTGTAGTATTTTGTTCCTTCTGAAATTTCATTTCCAACTTCTGTTAAGAAATCTTTCATTGATTTTCCTTCCCAAGCTTCTTTCGGAACCATACCAAAAATAATCATCCCTTGTTGTGCTTCTTTAGAAACAGGTTTAAAAGACATCATATTTTTTTCATTCAACTCTTTTTCGCCCCATTCTTTAATCAAAGCAGGAAATGCAACTGAGAAAATATCATTCATCTGCACATATTGCGCTGCATTTTGTTTTGCTTCGGCTAATTTATTTTCGAACTCAGGTTTTATTTTTTGATATTCTTCCAATTCTTTTGGGAATTTTGTTTTGTTAGAAGCTGCATCTTTACTTTTTTCGAATAAATCGCGGTATTTTACAAAAAGACGTGTTAACTCTAATGTATCTCCATCAACATTTTTACCATCTTTTCCTCCAATAAAATTCCAACCATGAATATCATCAACATAACCATTCTTGTCATCATCAATTCCATTTCCAGCAATTTCTTTGGTGTTTGTCCAAATATTATCTTTTAAATCTGGGTGAGTAATCTCAACTCCAGAATCTAAAACACCAACAATTAACTGTGAAGGTTTACGTTTTTTTGATTCTAAAAATTGTAAAGCTTTTTGAGTATTTACACCATAAACACCACTTTCTTCTAAAGATTCGTGTTGCCAATATTTTTGATCAACTTTAGGCAATGGTAGAGCAGTTGTCGTTTCTTGTGCGAACGATGCCACACCAACAAACATGGCAACTGATATACTTAATAAGAATTTTTTCATAATTGATTTATCTATATGTCGAGAAACAACCGAAATTGTTACATCTAAAATTATCTCGAGTTTAAACGCAAAAAAGGCTCCAAAATTTGAAGCCTTTTTATAATGTTGTGTTAAATTTAAAATTATTTCAATTTACGTTGTTTGTAAATTTCTTCAGCTTTTTGTACAGCTTTGTAAGAATCTACAACACCTCCAGCAACAGAAATCTCTTTTAATTGCTCATTTTTATTAACTGTTTCCATTAAGATATTACGAATATCTTCTGCAGTTAATTTTGGATAATGTGACCAAACCAACGCTGCAACACCAGCAACAGCAGGTGAAGCCATAGAAGTTCCGTTTAAGAAACGATATTGATCAACCCCTGGATATGTTGCATAAATCTCTTGTCCTGGTCCAAAAACATCTACCGATTTTTTACCATAGTTAGAGAAACGAGCTTTTAAAGCATTTGGATCTTTAGTAGAAGCACCAACCGTAAGAACAGATTTAGAAACAACATTTCCATTTCTAAAATTAGTTGGATAATGTACATGAACATCAATATCTTCGTTGCTATTTCCAGCCGCTTTAACGATTAAAACACCTTTATCAGAAGCATATTTGAACGCATCCCAAACTAAATCTGCATCAGGAGAATAAGGTTTTCCGAAAGACATATTCAAGATTTTTGCTCCATTGTCAACTGCGTAGTAAATTGCATTTGCAACATCTTTATCGCGTTCGTCTCCATTTGGAACTGTACGAACCGACATAATTTTTACATTATTTCCTCCAGTCGTTCCTTCAGAACCGATATTATTTCCTCTTACAGCACCGATAATTCCAGCAACGTGAGTTCCGTGAGAAGATTCAGGTCCGTTAGAATCACTGTTTCCATAAAAACGCTCTTTTTTATCATTTGGATTGTCAACATCTTTACGATCAACCAAATCTAAATTTAAGTGAGAAGATAAAGCATCTCCCTTCGCAGCACGACGAGCAGCTCCTAAATAGGTATTCGAAACTTCTTTCATCGTTTTCCCAACCCATTGCTCTTCTTTCAATTCACCAAAAATCCATAAAGCTTCTAAGATTTGAGAATCTGTTGGTTGGTAATTTTTTAAAATATCTTTAGTTAATTTAGTATCTCCAAATTCAAGAACCATTTTATTTACACCACCTTCAACAGCATTCAATTTAGATTGAGCAACTTGTTGGTTATATTTTGCTTTTCCTACAGCGCTTAAATATTCTTTTTCAATTTTTTGAAATTCAGCATATTCAGTAGGATTTTTTACAATAGCTTCATGATTTTTCTTTTGATCGAAAGTTGCGTATTTAGATGATAAAGCTTTGTAAACACGTGTTAATTCAGTGGTATCATCATTGTAATTGATTCCTTTTGCTGTTCCTAAAAAAGACCATCCATGTACGTCATCAATGTAACCATTTTTGTCATCATCGATTCCGTTTCCTGGAATTTCTTTTGGATTTGACCACATATTTGCTTTCAAATCTTCGTGAAAATTTTCAACACCGCTGTCCAAAACTCCTACAATAATTGTATTTGCTTTTCTTTTGTTGTCTTTTAAGAATTGTAAAGCTTGATCAGTATTTACACCATAAACACCTGTTTGTTCTACACCTGCATGATACCATTTTTCTTTTGGTACTTCTGTTGTTTGTGCTTGAACAAACCCTAATGTAAAGGCAAATCCTAAAGCAATAAATAATTTTCTCATGTTGTTATTTTATTAAGTTTTTTAAATATACTGCGGCACTTGGTCCTTCGCTAAAAAGTAAATCTAAGATACTCAAACCTTCTATAAACTCAAATTTATCATCAAAAACTTGTGCATATTCTGGTAGGTTATACTGAGGTGCTTTTTTAGCAGAAAATTGATTTCTGAAATCATTTTCAGGATTCAGATCTTGATAGGTTTCAGTTTTAGAAATCTCCAAATCTAAGCTTAATTTCTTGTTGATGAAATCAATTGTTTTTAGATTAAAATCTAAAAGAAATTTCTCTTTTTGTTCTAAAATTGGAATAATTTCATCTTCATAATATTCAAAATATGGAGAACTTTGATAAGCTGACTTTAACGATTTGATGTGTTCTTTTTGCCAATCATATTCATAAGAAGGTTGCAAATCTTTGAACAAACGTGTTCCGTTGTGTAAAATTGGAATATTCAACATTAATTTACCATTTGCACCCAAAATATACATGCGGTTACGGTAAGTTTGCTTTTGAAAATTTTCTTGAACTTCGATATCCAAAGTTTGGCTTTTTACCATTTCTGCATAGTAATCAATCGGTCCAAAATAAAAAGCTGCAAACGTATTTTTCATTCTATTATTTTATATGGAAATGTGCATTACAAGTAGCTTATAATGCACATTTATAGTGTTGTTAATTTTATAATTTAGAGGATTTTAATCGCTCTTTTTATTAATATTTGTTCTTCTTTTTCTCTTTACGAGCTTTTACAATATCATATCCAATCCAACCAATTAAGGCAATTAGAACATAAATTCCGTAAGAAGTTTTGTCAGGATTATCATTATTAATTGATGTAAAGAAACGATTCCAAATAAATTTCTTAGGAGCAGCAGGCTCGAACATTCCGTTCATATTTGCCCAAATCATAATAGGACGACCAATAATATGATCTTCTCCAACATAACCAAAGAAACGTGCATCTAATGATTGATTTCTGTTATCACCAACCATAAAATAGTAATTTTGTTTGATTTCGTATTTATCTGTTTTTTGATCATTGATAAATACATCAAACTTACCGTTTGTAGAATCAACTCTTAATGTATTGTTTTCATAGCGACGAATAATGTTAATATATTGCGCTAAAGTCTCTTTGTTAACATCAACTACATCACCTTTTTTCGGAATGTATAAAGGTCCGTATTGATCAGGATTCCAGTTTTTGTTTACTGGAAAAATAGTGTTTGTACTATCAATTTTTCCATTTACAATATGTTCCGTTTTTTCACCTACAGGTTGTAAAATAGGTTCAACAGAAACTACATTTGCATTAGATTTCATTGCTGTAACATGAGCATCAGTCAAAGCTGCAAATTGATAAATAAATGTTCCGTCACCTTGTTTTGCAGCATTATAATCTGTACTTATGATTCCAAAATTATCGTATAATAATTTATCACTGAAAGGAGTTTTTACAACAACTGTATAAGCATGCTGAACTTGTGCATCTTTTTTCGGAATGAATTTTTTATCGTTTACATATAAAACTCCATTACGAATCTGTACAGTTTCTCCTGGTAAACCAACTAAACGTTTTACATAAGCATCTTTACGATCGATCGCATTGTAAATAGAATCTGTAGGATAGTTGAAGACAACAATGTCGTTCGATTTTAAATCTCTCCAACCTGGAATACGCATATAAGGTAGGCGTGCTTTGTCGATAAAACCATCACGGTAAATAAATTCTGAGAATGGAATTCCGATTGGTGTCATAGGAACACGCGCTCCGTGACTTACTTTTTCTACAAATAAAGCATCACCAATTTTGATTGTATTTTCCATCGATCCTGTTGGAACAATCATTGGTTGGATAAACCAGTTATGAACCAAAGTTGCTAAAACAAGGGCAAAAATTAAGGAAGAAACAAATGTTGGTTTGCGTTTTTCTGGACCTAAATATTTTGGATTATCAGAATAATTAACCGCAAAAATGTATAAACCTAAAGTCAAAACCATAATGACTTTGTCTTTTGTTTCAATTTTTCCGTAAGAATCTCCTAAATCAACAAAGAATACTAACCAAAAAATAGGACCAACAATTGGCAAATAAAATAGAATAATCCACCATTTTGGACGATGAATAATTTCTAAACCTTTCCAGATATTTAGAAAAGGAATATAAGCTTGAATTGCTTGCTTTCCAGCATTTTTATATAATTTCCAAGTTGCAGCTCCAAAGATTATATTGGCAATAATAAAACCAATTAACCAGTAAATTAGTACATGCATAAGTTTTTGATATTTAGTATTTTAATTTAGTTCAGTTCAAGTACATCTTTCATTGTGAAAACACCTTGTTTATTCCAAATCCATTCCGCAGCAATCACGGCACCTAAGGCAAAACCTTTGCGAGAATGCGCCGTATGAGAAATCTCAATAGTATCTACATCAGAGTTATATTGTACGATATGTGTTCCGGGAACATCTTCGATTCTTTTTGCTTCAACTGGAATAATGTCTTTTGCTTTTTCGTCCATCGACCAAGAATTATATGTTGAATTGTCAATAATTCCTTCTGCAATTGTAATCGCTGTTCCAGAAGGTGCATCAAGCTTTTGTGTATGATGAATTTCTTCTAGATTAATTTGGTATTCGTTACGATATTTATTCATCATTCGAGCTAAAATAGAATTTAATTCGAAGAATAAATTAACGCCCAAACTAAAGTTAGAAGCATATAAAAAAGCGGTGTTATTTGAAATTGCTAAATGATTAATTTCTTCTTGTTTATCTAACCATCCTGTTGTTCCACAAATTGTTGCGATTTTATTTTCAAGTAATACTTTAAGGTTGTCGTAAGCGAATTCTGGTCTCGAAAATTCTATTGCAACTTCAACATTATTTAATTCTTCCGCAAGTGGAGTACGAGATATTTTAAGTACAACTTCGTGTCCGCGTTGAATTAAAATTTCTTCAATGGCTTTTCCCATTTTTCCGTATCCTATTAATGCAATTTTCATCTGTAATTTCTAAAATTTTAAGTTAAATGCCAATCCTAAAACTGGCTCTAATGTCATTTCATCTTGAATGACTGTTGGTTTGAATGACATTTCTGTGTCATTACGAACTGTGAATAAATGCGCATCTACTGTTGCATCTACAATATTTAATAAATAAGCTAATGCAGTTAAAGCGACACTATAATCGCGTTTTCGTTTGTAATCATCTTGAATAACTGCCAATTGCTCTGCAGATAAAATTCCTGTGAATTCGTTTGGTGTTCCTTCTCTTACCGCAATATAAGCTTTTCGGTATTTTTTGTACAAATTATTGTAATAAATCGTAAAACCTGTTCCTGTACCTACTAAACCAAGCGCAATAGGTGCTTTTAACCATTTTTTGTTATACAATTGTCCAGCACCAGGTAAAATAGCCGAATACAAAGAGGCTCTAATTGGACTTTTCTCCATTAATGCTTCTTTAGTTACGCTCATTGTATCGTTTACAATAACATTATTTTCGACAACGACTAAAGAATCCGTTTTAACTTGACCGAAAGCAAACGTCGAAGAGATCGTTAATCCAAGTAAGAATGCTTTAATTCTCATTTAAAAATTTTCTTAATCGTTCAAACTCATCATCAGAAGTAAAATTCAAAATTATTTTACCTTTTCCGTTATTTGCACGTTTTATTTCAACTTTCGTATTCAATGAATTTGAAATAGAACTTAATGCTTCTTTGTACTGAGAAGGTAATTCATTTGTTGCTTTTTTCTCAGGTTTACCTTCTTTTATCGATTTGATTAAACGTTCTGTATCGCGAACAGATAAATTGTTTTTGACAATTTTTTCGTAAATATCAAATTGTAAATCAGTATCATCAATAGCCATTAAAGCGCGACCGTGTCCCATTGAAATCATTCCGTCACGAATTCCTGTTTGGATAATTGGGTCTAATTTTAATAAACGCAAATAATTGGTAATAGACGTTCTGTCTTTCCCAACACGTTTACTTAATTCTTCTTGTGTTAACTTGATTTCATCAATCAATTGTTGGTAAGAAAGCGCAATCTCGATCGCATCTAAATCTTGACGCTGAATATTTTCGACCAATGCCATTTCCAGCATTTCTTGGTCATTTGCTAAACGTACATAAGCTGGAATTGTTTTTTTACCAGCTAATTGTGAAGCGCGAAAACGTCTTTCACCAGAAATCAATTCATATTCACCAGTTGGTTTTTTACGAATCGTAATCGGTTGAATAACGCCTAATGTTTGAATAGACGAAACCAATTCCTCTAAAGCTTTTTTATCGAAATTAGTTCGTGGCTGCCAAGGATTCGCGGTGATTTTTTCTAAATCTATTTCCAAAATGTTTCCAACCAATTTCTTTGCACCTTCATCTTGTGCTGTTTTTACAGTTGGTTCATCCTTTAATAGAGCAGATAATCCACGTCCTAAGCGATTATTTTTGTTTGGCTTTGCCATTTTATTTAAACTGTATCGTTGTTGTTAATTAAAAATTCACGCGCTAAATTTAAGTAATTTTCTGCACCTTTACTTGCTGCGTCGTACTGAATAATTGTTTCGCCAAAACTTGGTGCTTCTGACAAACGTACATTTCGAGTAATAATTGTTTTGAAAACCATTTGCGGAAAATGATTGTTCACTTCGTCTAATACTTGATTAGAAAGGCGTAAACGCGAATCATACATCGTCAACAATAAACCTTCAATATCCAGTTCTTTGTTGTGATGTTGTTGAATTCCTTTTATCGTATTTAATAATTTTCCTAAACCTTCTAATGCAAAATATTCGCACTGAATAGGAATAATCACAGAATCTGCAGCTGTAAGCGCATTCAAAGTAATTAAACCAAGTGAAGGCGCGCAATCTATAATAATATAATCATATTGATCTTTGATTTCTGATAGCGCGTTTTTTAACATGTATTCGCGGTTCTCGTAATCTACAATCTCAATCTCGGCAGCAACTAAATCTAAATGAGCAGGCATCAAGTCTAGGTTTGGCGATTCTGATTGTAAAATAGCTTTGCTCGCAAGCACTTCATTTTCCAATACTTCATAGGTTCCAGCTTCGATTTCATCCAAATCAAAACCCAAACCAGATGTTGCATTTGCTTGCGGATCTGCGTCAATTAATAAAACTTTTTTCTCTAAAACACCTAATGAAGCGGCAAGGTTTAACGAAGTTGTCGTTTTACCAACACCACCTTTTTGGTTAGCAATAGCAATAATTTTACCCATAATTTACGTTCAAAACGATTTCAAAAATACAATATTTAACCTTGCTAAACCTTAAAGAAAAAATAAATTTTTGAATAATTGTTGAATATTTGTTTTACATCATAAAACATCAGTTCTGTAAAGCTAAATTTTAATATTATTTTATCTTTTTAACAGAATTAAAAAACTTATATTTGCGACAAGTATTTTTATAATTTTTTTAATAAAAAAAGTTGATGAGTTTTAACCTTTTATTCGAAAGCGTTGAGAATAGAAAGAGCTTTAACGCAGTAGTTTTAATGAATAGAAACGAATTTAAGAATTATTCTTTCCCCTTATTGCTTCGCAATGTATATTATGCGATACGTCTGTAATACCCTAATTTTTTTGCAAAATTTTTAGAATTATTAAACACACGTAACATTTATAAAGCATAATGAAAACTAAATACATAGATTTAATCACGCAATCATTTGACTTTCCACAAGATGAATTTGAATTAGATGGAGAGTACTTAAAATTTAATGGAATTGACCTAAAAGCTTTGGTCGAAGAACATGGAACACCATTAAAATTCACATATTTGCCTAAAATTTCGCAAAACATTCAGAAAGCGAAAGGTTGGTTCGAAAAAGCGCGTGAAGAGTTAAACTATGAGGGAACTTACAATTATTGTTATTGTACAAAAAGTTCTCACTTTCGTCACATTTTAGGTGAAGCATTAAAAAACGATATTCACATTGAGACATCTTCTGCATTTGACATTAATATTGTCGAAAATTTGATTGGAGAAGGTTTGATTACAGACGATCAATATGTTGTTTGTAACGGTTTCAAGCGTGAGGAATATGTAGAAAATATTGCTCGTTTGGTAAATAGCGGACATCGTAAAACGATTACAGTAATTGACAATTACGAGGAAGTTGATTTGTTTTCTGAGGCAATTGAAGGTGATTTTGAAATCGGAATTCGTATTGCATCGGAAGAAGAACCAAAATTTGAATTTTATACTTCTCGTTTAGGAATTGGTTACAAGGATATTGTTCCTTTTTATCAGACAATGGTAAAACCTAATGAACGCATTAAATTGAAAATGCTTCATTTCTTTATTAATACAGGAATTAAAGACAATTCGTATTATTGGAATGAGTTGACAAAATGTTTGAGAGTTTATGTAAACCTTAAAAAAGTTTGTCCAGAATTAGATAGTTTGAATATTGGTGGTGGATTCCCAATCAAAAATTCGTTGAATTTCGAATATGATTACGAATACATGGCGAAAGAAATCTTGTTGCAAATTAAAATGATTTGTGATGAAGAAGGAATTCATGTTCCAAATATTTTTACAGAATTTGGTTCGTTTACAGTAGGAGAAAGTGGAGGAGTAGTCTACAAAATTCTTTATCAAAAGAAACAAAATGATAAAGAGTATTGGGATATGATCGATTCTTCTTTTATGACAACTTTGCCAGATGCTTGGGCAATTTCGAAACGATTTGTAATGTTGCCAATTAACCGTTGGTACGATAAGTATGAACGTGTATTATTAGGAGGTTTAACATGTGATTCTGACGATTATTACAATTCAGAACAGCATGTAAATGCCATTTATCTTCCGAAATATGATCAAGCAAAACCATTGTATATCGGTTTCTTTAATACAGGAGCTTACCAAGATAATATTAGTGGTTTTGGTGGAATTAATCACTGTTTAATTCCTCAGCCCAAATATATTTTGATTGACGAAAATTATGAAGCAAAAGTATATTCAGAAGAACAAACGCATCAAGATGTGTTGAATACATTAGGATATAAATAATTAGAATTTTTAATAAAATATAAAACAAATAAAATGAGTAAAGGACCAATCAGTCAGTTTATAGAACATAACTATAGACACTTTAATGCAGCTGCTTTAGTTGACGCTGCAAAAGGATATGAGCAACACTTGTTAGAAGGTGGTAAAATGTTAATTTCTTTGGGTGGAGCAATGTCTACTGCTGAATTAGGAATTTCATTAGCGGAAATGATTCGCCAAGATAAAGTGCACATCATTTCTTGTACAGGAGCAAATTTAGAAGAAGACGTAATGAATTTAGTTGCGCATTCTCACTATAAAAGAATTCCAAATTACCGTGATTTAACACCAGAGCAAGAGCGCGAATTGTTAGATACACACTTCAACCGTGTTACAGATACTTGTATTCCAGAAGAGGAGGCTTTTCGTCGTTTACAAGAGCATTTAGAGAATGTTTGGCATGCAGCAGAAGAAAAAGGTGAGCGTTATTTACCACACGAATTTTTATACCAAGTTGTAAATTCTGGAGTTTTAGAGCAATACTACGAAATTGATCCGAAAGATTCTTGGATTGTTGCTGCTGCTGAGAAAAATTTACCTATCGTTTGTCCAGGTTGGGAAGACTCTACAACAGGAAACATTTTTGCGTCTAACGTAATCAAAGGAAATTTAAAAGCGTCTACAGTAAAATCTGGAATTGAGTACATGATTTACTTAACAGAGTGGTATCGTGCTAATTCTGATGGTAAAGGTGTAGGTTTCTTCCAAATTGCTGGTGGTATCTCTGGAGATTTCCCAATTTGTGTTGTTCCAATGATGTACCAAGATTTAGAGTGGACAGATGTTCCTTTCTGGGCGTATTTCTGTCAAATTTCTGACTCTACAACATCTTACGGATCTTATTCAGGAGCTGTTCCAAATGAGAAAATTACATGGGGTAAATTAGATGTTGATACACCAAAATATATGATAGAATCTGATGCGACTATTGTTGCTCCATTGATTTTCAACTATATTTTAGGAAACTAATCAATAGAATATATTAAGCATAAAAAAACCACTTCGATTGAAGTGGTTTTTTTGTTATATATCGTTCCGATAATTAATCTTTCATTGCTTCACCAGCTTTTCTATGCGTAAATTTTCCATAGATATGTCTTCTTGCAAAACGGCTTGGAGAATCAGAATTTACCATTTTGATGTACGTATTTTTAGGAACGCCAAAATACTCGTAATGATTTCCATCTAAATGTTCTACTTTCAAAATTTGTTCATCCATATAAAAATCATGAATGTTAGATTTTGCAGTTGTAATCGTATATTCTTCTTTGTTTTTTTCGTGCGTTTCAGGATTAATACTTACTAAAAAGTGGTATGCTTCGATCACAACTTTACTTTTTTCTTCAGCTTCTATTTTGCCTGCTTCGTCGTTGATAAATTTATCAGGATGCGCATCTTTCATCGTGTTTCTGTAAATTGTTTTCAACTCTTTTAGAGTTACATTTTTATCAACTCCAAGTAATTTTCTGTGTTCTACAACGCTTTTCATAATTATAATCCTTTTTTCGGAGTGCAAAAGTACGGATTATAAATCACGAAATACGTTTAATATCCATAAGTTTCGTTAAGGTTATGATAAATAATTTTCTTTTTGTTGAGAATTTGATATTCAATTCCAATACTATCCTTGTTTATAGAAATCAGTTTAGCTTGCTGAATAGGTTCGTTTTCGTATTCATATAGCTTTGGATCATCAGAATTAATATTTAATGTTTCAGAAACAATATCACTATAATCTGGTCTCGCGATATTGTTTGATTTTTCTAAAATAGGAAATTTAGATTCAGAATTATAGATATAAGCACGTTTCATTGCCATAACTTTTTTCGTAACTACTATTTTATATTCATCATTTACTTTAATGGTTTGAATTGTATTCATATTGAATAAAAAACTAACGATAGATAGAAACGGAATTGCCATTGGTAAAATGCTCAATCCAACTAAAGCAAAAAGTAAAAAACCATAAATTTTGATATAGATAATTTTCCAAAATTTAATAACGATGTAAAAGGTGAAAATAATCCAAGTCCAAGCAAGAATTTGATAGGTATATTCTCCTTTTAAATTCAACCCCATAAGGTTTAAACTCAATAAAAATAAAATGAGGAGAACTGAAGAAATGATGTAGATTTTGAGTGATTTTGGCATTTAGGTTATGATTTATTTTTTCGAATATACATTATTTATATGATTTAATCGTTTTGTGTAAAATGAATTATCTCGAATATTTTTGTAATTTTAAACAAGCTAACAACAAACAAAATAAGTATGAAATTGAAAGACGTTCCTGAATTGAAAAACTCTATCTTAGATCTTCCTTCAAAGGAAAAAGATAAACTTCTTTTGCGTCTTATCAATAAAGATGAAACTTTAGTAGAACATTTGCATTTTCAATTATTAGAGGGTGAAAATGATTTGCAAGATCGTGTAAAAAATATTTATGAAAAGATTGATTTGCAGTTTAAAAAGTCTCATCACTTAATTAATCAGATTAATATAAATAGAAGTCATCGTCAATTGTTGTTGACGTTAAAAACATTGAGTGGAATTGTGAATTATCATGTTCAAATTACGAAAGATAAAGTGTCAGAATTTGAATTGAGAAAATATATCATTCAAGAATCTTTTAGTCGTTATCCTTATCTTTTTGAAACTTATACAACAGGAGATAATGCAGAAAAATTATACAATTATCAACACGGGAGATTGAAATTGATTTTTTCTATTTTTAATAAATTTCATGAAGATTTAAAATTTGATTACCAGAACGATATTGATGAAATTAATACTTTTTTAAGAAAAACTCCTATAAATTTTAAACTTCAATAGTTCTTTTAAACAAAAGGTTGCTTATCTAATATTGTATAAAATAATAATTAAATTTACTATAATTGACTTATTATTAATTGATTTGGTCTGTTTTTTGGTGAAGGAAAATAGTTAGGTTGTTTTTTAAAAATTTTAATTTATTGTTAAATTTTTTAAAAAAATACAGTTAGTTCTGTTTTAACCGAACTAACTTATATATATTTGCACGGTTTTATAGACTAAACACATTATGAATATAGATAATCATGCAGGTAACATGGACTTATTCTGTAGTTTTAGTGCTTTTTTAGAGAAAACGTATAAGTTTCCTCCTTTAACAGCCAAATTGCAGGCATATATGGTTTTAGAATCAACTGAAGAAGGATTTACTTTTGAAGAACTTTTAGAGGTTTTCAATGTTAGTAAGAGTTCTTTGTCTAATTCGATTAATTACTTGCTATCGATGAAACATATTGAATATATAAACAAGATTAATTCTCGTAAAAGATATTTTAGATTAAATTTTAATTATTTGATAGAGAAGTTAGATTTTTTATATGATATGATTTCACAGGATATTGTTTTTACAGATCGTATAAAAGAACATAAAATGTTAAATAACTCGCTTTCGAAAAATATTGAAAACAGGGTAATTGATATTTATTTAGATCATTTAAATCAGACGAAGTCTTTGTTAGGCGAAACAATAGAAAAAATTAATAAAATTCAACTAGAAAATAAGTAAAAGTAATATGAAAAACGTTAACGTTATGATGGTTGGTGCTTTGGCTATTGCGCTAAGTTCTTGTGGTAAAAAGGACAATGCAGGAGCACAAGCACAAGGTCCGACACCTTATCCAGTTGTTGATGTACCAACAAGAGTGGTGACAAGTTATGATGAATATCCGACAAATATTGAAGGAGTTGTGAATAACGAGGTCCGTGCGAAAATTCAAGGATACATTACAGAAGTTTATGTTGATGAAGGTCAATACGTACAAGCTGGTCAACCTTTGTTTAGATTAGAAACAAATGTATTAACTCAAAACGCTGATGCTGCAAGATCAGGAGTTGGAGCAGCGCAAGCGAGTGTAAAGTCAGCACAAGCAAATGTAAATGCAGCTAAAGCATCTGTTAATGCAGCGCAAGTGGAAGTGGATAAATTAACTCCTCTTGTTCAGAAAAATATTATAAGTAATGTACAATTAGAAACAGCAAAAGCAAATTTAGCAAAAGCTCAGGCAAGTTATAATCAAGCTTTGGCAGCTGTGGGACAAGCTCAAGCAGGTGTTACACAAGCTCAAGCAAATTATAAAGGTGCTCAAGCAAATGTAGATTATTCTGTTGTACGCGCTCCAATAAGTGGAGTATTAGGTTCTATTAACTTCCGTCAAGGAACATTAGTAGGTCCATCAGATCCAACAGCAATTACTACAGTTTCTAACACCTCTAAAGTTTATGCTTACTTTTCGATGAATGAAAAAGAGTATTTAAATTTTATTTCTAAATCTGAAGGAGCAACTTTAAAAGAGAAATTAGATAAAATTCCTGCTGTAGATTTAGTTTTAGCTAACGGAGAAATTTATCCTGAAAAAGGTAAGATTCAAACTGTTACAGGACAAATCAATCCTACTACTGGTACGATAGATTTCCGTGTATCTTTTAACAATGCGGCAAAAATATTAGCGAATGGTAATTCAGGACGTATCCGTGTTCCAAAAACTTATGTTGATGTATTGGTTGTGCCAGAAGCTGCAACGTTTGAACAGCAAGGTATGACTTATGTTTACAAAGTAACAAAAGATACAGCTTACGCAACTCCAATTACTGTTGTAGAAAGAGCAAATAATATTGCAGTTGTAAAAGATGGAGTGAAAAAAGGTGATAAAGTTGTTGCACAAGGTGTAGGTAAATTGAGAGATAAGACTGCCGTTAAACCAATGCCAGCAAACTTTGATACAATCGTAAATTCTACAAAAACAGTATTCTAATTGGATAAATTATGTTAAAAACCTTTATTGAAAGACCCGTACTGTCTACGGTTATTTCTATTATCATACTTATATTGGGTATTCTGGGGCTTACTGCGCTACCAGTTACTCAATATCCAGACATTGCGCCAGCTACTGTAAAAATTTCTGCTTCATATCCTGGAGCGAATGCGAAAACAGTAATGGAGTCTGTAATTATTCCGATCGAGGAACAGGTGAATGGGGTTGAAGGAATGGATTATATTCAATCTACAGCTTCTAACAATGGATCTGCATCTATTGATGTAGTTTTCAAACCTGGTGTTGATGGGGATATCGCGCAAGTAAACGTTCAAAATCGTGTTGCACGTGCTACACCTTTATTACCTTCAGAGGTAACTCGTTCTGGTGTTGTTACACAAAAGCAACAAACTTCGGCATTGATGTTTACATCTTTCTATTCAACTAATCCTAAGTATGACGAAATATACTTACAAAATTACTTGAATATTAATATTATTCCTGCGTTAAAACGTGTAAATGGTGTAGGTGATGCTCAAGTTTTTGGAGCGATGACTTATTCTATGCGTATTTGGTTAGATCCTTCTCGTATGGCAAGTTATGGCTTGATACCTTCAGATGTTTCTGCAGCATTATCTCAAGAATCTCTTGAAGCTGCTGCTGGATCTTTAGGTGAAAATTCTGGACAATCTTTCCAATATACGATTACCTATTCTGGACGTTATAAAACAGAAGATCAGTATCGTAATATCGTCATTAAATCTTTACCTAATGGAGAAGTTTTAAAATTAAAAGATGTTGCGAATGTAGAATTTGGTGCTCAATCTTATGCAGGACGTGCGAATATGAATGGAGATCCTTCTGCTGTATTTGCTGTATACCAAACACCAGGATCTAATGCCCAAGAAATTATTGTTAACTTAAGAGAAGAGTTAAAGAAAGCTGAATCTCAATTACCAGATGGAATTAGTTATACTATTTTGATGGATACTAATACATTCTTAGATGCGTCTATCGAGAAAGTAGTTAGTACGATGATCGAGGCATTTATCTTAGTATTTATCGTGGTATATATTTTCTTACAAGATTTCCGTTCTACATTAGTTCCGTTAATTGCGGTTCCTGTATCTATTATTGGTACATTCTTCTTCCTTAATGTAGCAGGATTCTCGTTAAACTTATTAACGTTATTCGCATTAACGCTCGCCATTGGTATTGTGGTGGATGACGCGATTGTAGTGGTGGAAGCCGTTCACGCTCGTATGGAAACACACCACGAAACTCCGATGGATGCTACTAAAAATGCGATGGATGAAATTTCTGGTGCCATTGTATCGATTACATTAGTTATGTGTGCCGTATTCGTTCCAGTAACATTTATATCCGGCCCTACAGGAGTTTTCTATAAACAGTTTGGTATAACCTTAATTGTAGCGATTTTAATTTCTGCCGTTAATGCCTTGACATTATCTCCAGCATTATGTGCGTTATTCTTAAAACCACATCAAGAAGGAGAAGTAAAACGTAATTTTGTTCAACGTTTCTTCGATGCATTTAATGCAGCGTTTGATCGTATGACACATAAATACGGAAATTCATTCAAGTTTTTAGTTAAACACAAATGGATTTCTTTTATCATTATTATTGCAAGTGCTGTAGGAATTTATGGGATAGGAAAAATGATGCCAACTGGATTCGTTCCTGCTGAGGATAATGGATTCATTATTGGTAATATCGAATTACCTGCAGGTGCTTCTATGGACCGTGTGTATGAAGTTGAGAAACAATTCCAAGAAAAAATTAAAAATATTCCAGGAATTGATAAAGCGACTATTATTTCGGGTAACTCTATTATTTCAGGTGCAGGTTCTAACTACGGTATGATGTTCGTTAAATTGAAATCATTCGAAGAACGTACAACCCCAGATTTATCTATTCAAGCAATTATCGGGCAATTATTTGGTGCAGCTGCACAAATTCCTGATGCACAGATGATTTTCTTCCAACCACCAGCAATTCCAGGTTTTGGTATGTCTTCTGGTTTCGAATTAAAATTATTAGATAAAACAGGTGGAGATATTGCTGATTTTGATAAAGTTGCAAAAGAATACATTGGAGCATTAATGCAACGTCCAGAAATTCAGTATGCACAAACTTCATTCAATACGAACTTCCCTCAATATGAAATTGATGTTAATATTGAAAGAGCAAAACAATCAGGTGTTTCTGTAAGTTCAATTTTCTCAACATTACAAGGTTACATTGGAGGTTTATATGCAGCAGACTTTACACGTTTTGGTAAACAATACCGTGTGTATATTCAGTCTTCTCCAGATGATCGTATCAATGAAATGAGTTTAAATAAAATGTTTGTGAAAACATCAACAGGAGCTATGGCACCCGTATCACAATTTGTTTCATTGAAACGTGTATATGGTCCTAACTCTGTAAACCGTTACAACTTATTTACATCTGCTAACATTACAGGAGCTGTAAATCCAGGTTTCTCTACGGGAGATGCAATTTCAGCAATTAATCAAGTAACAGAACAAACATTGTCAACTTCTTATGGAACTGACTTTACAGGTTTAACACGTGAAGAGATTAATTCTGGTAATCAAACTGCAATGATTTTTGCATTATGTATTGTTTTCGTATACTTTATTTTATCTGCTCAATATGAGTCTTACGTTTTACCACTTTCAGTTTTATTATCTGTTCCATGTGGTGTGATGGGAGCTTATTTATCTCAATGGTTAGCGGGATTAGAAAATAATATTTATTTCCAAATTGCCTTAGTCATGTTGGTTGGTTTATTAGCCAAGAATGCCATTCTGATTGTAGAGTTCGCTTTACAAAGACGTGCGCATGGAATGACAATTGTACAAGCGGCAATTGATGGAGCAAAAGCTCGTTTACGTCCAATTTTAATGACATCTTTTGCCTTTATTTTAGGTTTAATGCCATTAGTATTTGCGACAGGAGTTTCTTCTGCAGGTAACCGTTCAGTTGCAACTGGTGCTGCATTCGGATTATTAATTGGTACAGTTTTAGGTATTTTCGTAATTCCTATTTTGTTTATTGTTTTCCAAACATTACAAGAAAAAATTAAGCCAATGAAATTTGATCGTCCACAAGAAGAAATTGAACATAATAATTCAATCTAATTATGAAAAAGTACAGAATTTTAAATATTACTTTAATCGCAGCTGGATTGTTTGCTGTTCAATCTTGTTTCGTAGCAAAAGACTATAACCGTCCTGAAGCTGTTGTAAATGAAGCAAACTTCAGAACAGATGTTATTGCAAAAGACAGTGCAAATGTTGCAACTGTTTCTTGGAAACAAATTTTTACAGATTCGCAATTACAAGCTTTGATTAATCAAGGTTTACAAAATAATTTAGACATACGTTCGGCACTGCAAAATATTGCAGTTGCTGAGGCGTATGCCAAACAAGGTAAAGCGGGTTATTTACCAACTTTATCTGTTGGACCAAAATACTCTTTTACAGAAAGTTCTAAAAATACACCATTTGGTGCAATGATGACGGACAGAAGTCAAAATCAATACGAGCTTTCAGGTAATTTAAGTTGGGAAGCAGATATTTGGGGAAAAATCAGAAGTAATCAACGTGCATCTGCTGCAACTTATTTGCAAACTGTAGAAGCACATAAAGCGGTTAAAACTCAAATTGTAGCATCTATTGCGAATGCTTATTATAATTTATTAGCATTAGATGAGCAAAAAAGAATTTTAGACAAAACGTTGATCAACCGCGAACAAAGTTTAGAAACAACAAAAGCTTTAAAAGAAGCTGGTAGTGTAACAGAAGTTGCTGTTAATCAAACAGAAGCTCAGTTATATAGCGTGAAATCTATGTTGGTTGATGTTGAAAACGGAATTAAGTTGAACGAAAATGTGATGAGTATTTTGTTAGGAACAAATCCTCAATCAATTAATCGTACAAATTTAGCTTCTCAACAAGTTAACCAAACTTTATCAGTTGGTGTGCCAGCGCAATTGTTAGAAAATCGTCCTGATATCAAAGCTGCAGAGTTTGGATTGATGAACGCTTTTGAGAATGTTAACGTTGCGAATGCAAGTTTTTATCCTTCTCTTTCTATTACTGCAACAGGTGGTGTACAAGGAATTGATATTGATAAATTATTTAGTGCGCAATCTTTATTTGCAACGGTGATCGGTAGCTTAACTCAACCTTTGTTACAACAACGTAAATTGCGTACGCAAAAAGAAGTTGCTTTAGCAAATCAAGAAAATGCTTTGATTAATTATAAAAGCAAAATCTTAAATGCAAGTAAAGAGGTTTCTGATGCGTTATACACATACGATGCAGCAACGAAGAAAGCTGAATATAAACAAAAAGAATATCAATTATACAATCAAGCAATTACCTATTCTGAAGAATTGTTAAACTACGGTATGGCAAACTATTTAGAAGTAATTACAGCAAGAGACAATGGGTTGAATGCTGAATTGAATGTTGTTGATGCGAAATTATCATCTTTATCATCAATGGTCGAATTATATCGCGCTGTTGGAGGTGGATGGCAATAAGCAATTCTAATCTTAAGAAAAAAACCTCTCAAATATTTGAGAGGTTTTTTTATACTTCTATTTCTCTAAAACTTCGCAATGAATAATATTGTGAGAAGTTCCTACAAATTCTATTAACCAATTTTCAGTAGTTTCTTCAATTCGATTTTCATCTTTCCAAATTAGATAATCAAATGAAATTGGAATCGAAACAAATTTACTTTTTGGATGAGAAGCAAGTTCACTCAAATCTTCTTCAATTTTTTGTTCCATTTCAAATAAATCTTTTGGTTTTGATTTATGAAAACTATAATAATCAATCGCGATTAATTCTAATATAATTTTGTCGTTTGTAAATGTTTGCGCAAAATCGTAAATCGTTTGAAAAACATCGTTCAAGGTATGTTTGTGAAACAAATGATGCTGCTCAAAATATTGTCCTAATCCCATCAAATAATCGAAAATAGAATACTTTTGACTAATATATTTCAGCGTTTCTGGCGTTCTTGGTTTGTTCCAATAAATCTCCAGAGCATTTTCTAAAGCAGTAATATTTTCTAAATCATTTTCACTTAAAAAATCACTTTTTATAATTTGATAAGGCGGCATTGGATCAAAATGGTAACCATAGTTTTCATATTTTTGACGAACTGGAGTCCCTTTCAGAAATTTCAGAAAACCTAATTGCAATTCTGGTGGATATAGTTTAAAGGTTTCTTCGAAACTAAATTTCAAATCATCAATATATTCCAAAGGTAAACCAACAATTAAATCTAAATGCATCTCAATACGATCTTTCAATTGATTGATAACATTTGACGTTTTTTCAAAATTTTGCTTGCGCGAAACTTCTCGATTACTTTGTTGATTAACGGTTTGAATTCCGATTTCGAAACGGAAAAGATTTTTTGGAACATTTTCGTTGATGAATTTTATAATATCAGGATGAACAATATCTGCTGTAATCTCGAACTGAAAAACATTTCCTTCACGATAATGATCCAAAATAAATTGAAACAATTCGATCGTAAAATCACGTTTTATATTAAATGTTCGATCCAAAAACTTAATTGTTTTTCCATGCTTCATCAAATACAACAAATTTTCTTTAATGGTTTCCATCGGCAAATAGCGCATTTTATTGTCTAAACTTGCTAAACAAAACTCACATTTATAAGGACATCCACGAGAAGTTTCGATGTAACAAACCTTCTTTTCCAAATCCGCTGGATTATCGTATTGATAAGGATTTCGACCTTTTAATCGATTAATATCAAATTGAATATTTTGTGCATTGAAAACAACTTTGTTCTCTTTTTTGTAAACTAAATTCGGTACATTTTCTATTGCGGGATAATTTGCTGCAAATTCCTCGAACGGAATTTCTCCTTCACCTACAATGATATAGTCGATATAATCATTTGCAATCACATCATCATATTCGTAACTAACTTCTGGTCCACCCAACAAAATTTTAGTTTCAGGAGAAATTTGTTTGATTCGTTTACAAACTTCTAACGTCTGCGTAATATTCCAAATGTAGCAACTAAAACAGATAATATTGTATTTAACGCATTTTTCTGCAACTTCATCAAAGTCAGATTTAATCGTAAATTCTTTCCAAAAAATATTTCCATGATGATGATTTAAATCGTACAAAATACGAATTGCCAAATTGAGGTGAATATATTTTGCGTTTAAAGTCGTTAATAAAATTGATGATTGCATAATTTGTAATTGATTTGCAAAAATAATAATTAAAAACCTATCGCTGTACCGCCCAAAGAAACACTTGTTTTGTTATATTTTGTAGGCGTTTTTTTCTTTTTCACTTTGATTGAAAAAATAACAGGTTCTAATGGTAATTCGTTCTTTGTTTCAAATTCACTAATTTTCATGACTTTGTCTAAACCTTTTGTAATTTCTCCATAAACTGTAAAATCATGATCTAAACGAGGCTGTCCGCCATTTTTTAAATATTCAGCGCGTTGTTCTGCTGTAAATTTGATTCCTTTTTTAGTTTCCAAATCATCTAATTCTTTCGCTGTAATTTTTTTTCCTACAACAAAATAAATTTGATTGTAATAAGAAGCTTTTTCTTTATTTCCATCTCGACCAGCACCTAAAGCTCCCATTTTATGAAAAGCTTTCGGATTAAATTCTGGCGCTAAACGAATCGGTTTTTGCTCTGGATGTTCGGCTTCTCGCGCCAAAATAGGATCATCTAATTCGCCTCCTTGAATGACGAAATCTTTCACAACTCTGTTAAATTGTGCATTTGTATAAGTTCCTTTATTAATCTCACTCAAAATCAAATCGCGATGTTTGGGAGTGAAATCATATAACATTACATCAAATTTTCCGTAATTAGTTTTGAATTTTAAAGTATAGGTTTGCGCAGAAACAAAACTCGAAATTGAAAATCCAATTCCGAGAGCAATATTTTTTAATAATCGATGATTCATTGTAAATTTTCTTGTTCTAAAGATAACAACAAATATAGAAATCTGAATGATTTTAAGCTAAATTCATAATCATAATTAAACTTCCAACACCAATAATTACCCATAAAATAATCGCCATTAATAACGGTTTGTAGCCGATATTTTTCATCATTTTGAATGATAAACTTGTGCCGATTAAGAATAATGTAAGCGTAAGAGCAGCTTTAGATAGATCGATAATAATTGGACTAAATTGATGGACAAAAGGTACATAGGTATTCACACAAATAGCGATTAAAAATAGACCAATAAACCACGGAATATTAATTTTTGATGTGTTGTTTTTGAAAAACAATAAGGTTAAAAACGATAATGGAATAATCCAAAGTGCGCGAGCTAATTTCACTGTTGTAGCGATTTGTAAAGCTTCTTCTCCGTATTTACTTGCTGCTCCAACGACAGAACTTGTGTCGTGAATTGCGATAGCGCACCATAAACCAAATTCGTGTTGAGATAAGTTGAATAAATGTCCAAGCGGTGGGAAAATCAATAATGCAATTGAGTTTAATGTGAAAACTACTGCTAAAGCAACCGAAATTTGATTGGGTTTTGCTTTTGTAATTGGCGCGATTGCAGCGATTGCACTTCCTCCGCAAATTGCTGTTCCAGCGGAAATTAGGTAGCCTGTAGCTTTTTCAATTTTGAAGAGTTTGGTAAATAAAAATCCTAAAATCATCAACGTAGAAATACTTACAACGGTGAATACAATTCCTTCTTTTCCTGCTTGTATAGCCGAAAAAATATTCATTCCGAATCCTAAACCTACCACAGCAACTTTCAGTAAAGTGTTTGATACTTTTCGTGATTGTACTTCGTATGGATTTCCAAATATTTGCGCAACAACAAATCCTAAAACTAATGCGATAGGAGAGCTTATAAAAGGCATTAAACATAGAAATGCACAAATTAAAAAGATAACTTTTTGTGTAGTGAATTGTTGAAATAAGCCTTTTTCTGAATGTATAATTTTCATGATTTGAATAATTTTATGGTACAAATTTCTTGTACTTATTATTCAAAAAGAAATGATAAAAAGTAATCTATTATTACTTTAAGTTATAACTATTGCAAAAATTAATAAACAAATTCACCAATTTAGATTGATCACCTTCTGGAATGATAAAATTGAAATTACGTTCTATCACAAGGTTTTTAATGTCAATAATAGTTAAAGTTTGATTTTTAAGTTCTTGTAAAATAGATTGAATTGATAAAAACGCTAAAGCATCAGAATGTAACACATACGATTTTATACTTTCTGTACTTCCCAATTGAATTTCGATATTGAGTTCATTTAGCTTTATATTTTTCGATTTTAAAGCTAAATCAATGGTTTCTAAAGTTCCAGAACCAGGTTCCCGAAAAACCAACGGAATGTTCTTTAAATCATCTAATTTGATATTATTTTTGGTAAAAATAGAATGATTTTGACGAGAAACTAACACAATTTCATCTTTCATAAACGGAAAATAATGAAACGTTCTATTTTTGATTTGAGCTTCAATTAAACCGACATCGATTTTATGATTTCCTAATAATTCTTCAATTCTTTCCGAATTTTGAATCACCAAACTCAATTGAATTTCAGGAAATCTTTTTCGAAATTCTGCCAAAATAGGAGGTAATACATATTGCGCAATTGTCGTACTTGCACCCAAACGTAAAATTCCTTTTTGTTTTTCTTGTAATTGCCCAATTTCAAATTCCATTTTTTGATAAACAGAAAAAATTTCTTCTGTATATTTTAATAGAATTTCACCAGCTTTGGTCAATTTTATTTTCGTCCCATTTCGTTCAAATAACTTAATGTTAAGATTTAATTCAATTTCTTTAATGTGTTTTGTAACAGCTGGTTGTGTTATGTTTAATTCGTTTGCTGCTTTCGTGAAATTCAATCGTTTAGCAACCGTATCAAAAACTTTTAATCTAAAATCGAACATAAGAAATTATTGAAATAAGCTTAAATTGTATTGCTTTACCAAATCCAAAATCATATGATATCCAGCTGCGGAATTCCCATGTTCGTCAAGTGCAGGACTGAAAACGCCGATACCAATTTTGTTTGGAACGGAAACGGTAATTCCGCCACCAACGCCAGATTTACTTGGTAAACCAACGGTGCGTGAATATTTGCCACTAAATTCATACATTCCAGCAGTCAACATTTGAGATTGAATTAACTGTGAGATTTCTGGATTTTTATACGTTGCATCACCATCAAAACGTGTGCATTGATGCGCAAAGAAATAACCAATTTTAGCTAAATCTTCGGCAGTTACTTCGATAGAACATTGTTTGAAATAGTTGTTCAACTTTTCTTCATCACCTTCAATCAAGCCATTATTTTTCATCAAATAAAACATTCCACGATTTTTGTGTCCCGTTTCTTTTTCAGAATTATAAACGGATTTGCTATAATCTATCGAATTATTTTTGGTGATGTAGCGAACCATTTCAAGGATTTTTTTGAAAGGAATTTCACCTTCACCATCAATCATAGAAGTTGTTAAAATCGCACCAGCATTCATCATTGGATTCAGAGGTTTTCCTGTCGTTTCAAGGTTTGCGTAATGATTAAATGGTTTATCTGTTCCGAAATAACCCATTTTAGAAAATACATTTTTCTCCCCTTTTTCTGTAACAGCAATCATCAACGCAATGATTTTAGAAATACTTTGAATTGTAAATTTTTGATTGATATCGCCAACATTTATCACTTTACCATTTTCATTAACTACAGAAAAAGCAATTTTATCCGCTTGCATTTTTCCTAATTCTGGAATATAATCGGCAACTTTTCCTTCTTTGTAAAAAGCTTTATTTCTCTCAAGAATATCGTTTAATGTTTTTTCATTAATCTGTAAACTTCTCGAACTATTTTTTGACATATTTTGTCCATAAACAGTTTGATTAATTGGATTAAAACATGTTAAAGTAAGACTTAGAAGTAATGTTGAGAATGTATATCGTTTCATTTTATTTGATGTAAAACACAAACTTAAAAAATATTTGGTTGATTCGCCGAGATAAAATAGTTTTATATAAAATGTAGAATCTAAAATTTATAAAAAAATGAAATATTTCGTCCTATTGTTATCGAGTTTGTCTTTTGCGCAAACCTATCAAGTGATTAATGAGGAAAATTCGTCTGTTAGTTACCGAGGTTTGGCTTTTCAGGATGCAAAAACGTTTATTGTTTCTGGCTCAAAAAATACAATTGGTAAAACGATAGATGGTGGTAAAACATTTAGTTGGATTAACCCGAAAGTTGTTGAAAATAGAGATTTTAGAGATGTAGAAGTTTTAGGAAAAGATAACTATTTAGCTTTAGGAATTGATTCTCCTGCTTATGTTTTGCAAACGAAAGATGGCGGAAAATCATGGAATAAAGTGTATGAAAATAATGAAAAAGGTATTTTTTTAGATGCAATTTATGTGGATAAAACTTCGAAAAAGATTATTGTCTTGGGCGATCCAATGTCGCCAGATAAACCATTTGTATTAACGTCTTCGATTACTGATCCGACAAAATGGGAAGTTGCAAAATCGCTTCATGGTCAACCTTTGCGTTTAAAAAATCCGAAAGAAGCTTTTTTTGCTTCAAGTGGAAGTAATTTGTATGTAGATGCAAAGCAAACCTTGATTGTGACAGGAGGAGAGCTATCGAATTTATACTATTATACGCCAAAAGGTGGTCAAATGTATGCGTTAGAGAAAACAAAAAGTTCTACTTCTGGAATTAATGGAATGGCTTATGACGCAACAAATAATGTAGGATATTTGGTTGGTGGAGATTTTACAAAACCAGAAGATTCGAGCTATAATTTCTATAAATTTAAGTTGACAAATGGTAAAATTGCTTTTCAAGATTCATGGAAATATCCAACAGGATATAAATCTGGCGTAACAATTATTTCAAAAGATAAAGTCTTGGTTTGTGGATATTCTGGAGTGGATTATTCAGCAGATGGAGGACATAATTGGACAACTATTACACAAGATAGTTACAATACGTGTACAGTTTCGCCAGATAAGAAATATGTGATTTTGGTTGGGAATAAAGGAAAGATAGGAAAAGTTACGTTATAAAGATTTTCTAAAATTAAAATTAGATTAGAAATTGATTTTCAATTTTATAAATATTAGTTTCTTAGTAAATTTGAATAACCTAATACAATTCATAGTAAAGGGTGGTTAGTAGTTTTTTTAGTAAAAGTTCAGATATTTTTTATCTGAACTTTTTTCGTTAAAATTATTCTTAAAGTTGAGAATTAATTCTTCTTATGATTTCATAATCTTTAACTTTAATAAAATTCAATCTAAAAAATATTCAAAATGAAAAGAAGTGCAAAAGCAGTTTGGAATGGTTCGGTTACAGAAGGATCAGGAACATTAACCACACAAAGTACAGTATTAGATAATACGCAATATTCGTTCAAAAGTCGATTTGAAGAAGGAGTAGGAACAAACCCAGAAGAACTTCTGGCAGCGGCTCATGCAGGTTGTTTTACAATGAAAACTTCTGCATTACTTGGAGACGCAGGTTATACAGCAGAAAAATTAGAAACCGATTGTAAAATTGTTTTTGAAGGAGGAAAAGTTGTTCGATCAGAATTAAGTTTAACAGCAAGTATTCCTTCGATTACAGATGAAGAATTTCAGAAAATAGCAAAAGAGGCAGAAGAAACCTGTCCGATTAGTGTTTCATTTAGTTTCGAAAAAGTGTTGATTTCTGCAGTTTTAGTTGAATAAATTGATAGAATCAAAATAGAAAATCCAACAAATTACTTGTTGGATTTTTTGTTATTTCAAAACTGGAATTTCGATGTAAGAATCGTGATAAATTCGTTGTGTTTGTTTCAAGAAATCTTTCGCGGTTGCTTCATAAACATTCATAAATTGTTGCGGATTGCGGTCTGCTAAAGGAAACCATGTATTTTGAACTTGAATCATAATACGATGTCCTTTCTTGAAAGTATGTCCAACATCTGGCATAGAATACGTTACATTTGTTTTCAGATTAGGAACCATTGCTTCGGGTTTTTCAAAACTATTGCGGTATTTTCCTCGCATAATTTCGGCACGAATCAAATTTTGATATCCAGCCATCAATTTCCCATTATATTTTGGTGTATCTTCAGGAAAAACATCAATCAATTTTACTACATAATCAGCATCTGTTCCTGTTGATGAAACAAATAAATGATTTATAATTGGACCTGTGATTGTCATATCTTCCGTTAAAATATCGGTTTGATAAACCATAACATCAGGACGAGTTGACGCAAATCGTTGATCATCGACCATATATTCTCGTGGACGACTTTCTAAAACACCACCTTGATATGGAACAGGATTATTTGGATCTGCTACATATTCATCAAAACTTGTATTATTAGTCTGTTGAAAAGATATTTTTCCGTTGGCTTGCAAATACATTTTCTGAGTTGTCACATTCTTTGGTGGCCAAGTATCAAACTGTTTCCATTCGTTAGAACCTGTGATAAAGATTTGCGCTTCTGTCGGTTTGAAATTTCCTTTATCTTTTAAATAATAATTGAAAAAAGGTAATTCAATTTGTTGCTGATAATATTCACCTGTTGGCGTTCCAAACTGCATATCGCCAAACGTATCGGCTTTAGAGCGAACCCAACCACCATGAAACCATGGTCCAGCGACCAAAATATTTGTCGCATTCGGATTTTGCTTTTCAATTGCTTTATAAGTTTCAAAAGCACCATAAACATCCTCTGCGTCAAAGAAACCACCAACCGTCATCACAGCAGGTTTCACATTGGTAAGATGTGGCAAAGGATTTCTATCTTGCCAAAATTGATCATAATCAGGATGTGCAAACAAATCATTGTAGAATTTGATATTATCTTGAAAATATTTATCCTTCAATTCCTTTACAGATCCACCTTCTAAATAAAAACGGTAATTATCTTTGATTGGATATTCTAATGATTTTGGACCTTTATCTGGCGTAATTGGTTGCGGACGTTTTACACCAAATGACGACATAAATTTGAAAGAATCATTCAGAAATAATACACCATTGTGATGAAAATCGTCGCCTAAAAACCAATTCGTAACTGGTGCTTGTGGCGAAACAGCTTTCAAGGTTGGATGCGAATTAACTAAACTCATTGTTGAATAAAAACCAGGATAAGAAATTCCATAGATTCCAGCTTTTTGGTTGTAATTTTTCATGTTTTTTGCCAACCATTCCAATGTGTCGTACGTATCTGTACTTTCGTCAATCGCTTTTTTATTTTTCGTTTTATTAACAGGTCGTACATCTTCAAATTCACCCTCGCTCATCCATTTTCCTCTCACATCTTGGTACACGAAAATAAAACCTTCGCGCATTTCTGCAGGGAAATTTCCAAGCGATTTTTTATACTCATTTGCTCCATAAGGCGCTACGGTATAAGGTGTTCGATTAAGTAAAACAGGATATTTTTTGGTTTGATCTTTTGGCGTATAAATAGCCGTGAACAATTTCGTTCCATCTCGCATCGGAATCAATTGTTCGGTCTTTTCATAATGCTCTCTAACATAGGCAGAATCTGCTTTTGCAACTTGCGCATAGCTAATTCCACTCATCAAAATAAGACTAAGTAGAGTTGCTTTTTGAGTAAATTTTTTCACGTGTTTATCAATTTTACAATACTATAAATGTAAAAAACTTTTAAATTTTACACTTATAAATCGAATTATTTTCTACAAATGATTTCAATATCGATAAAGTTTTAATTATTTTTTATGAATTTGAAAATTCGAACACTTTTTTTGACTAAATTAGTTAGCCAAAATCAATTGAAATGAAGTTAACTGCAAAAGCAACAATTCAAATTCAGAAACCTAAAAATGAAGTTTTTGATGCGATTGTTAATCCAAATAAGATGAATCAATATTTTATCGCTTCTTCTACGGGTGCTATCGAAACTGGAAAAATTGTTGAATGGAAATTCCCTGAGTTTGATGATATTTTTCCTGTAATGGGAGGCGATTTAAAACAAGATGAATACATTTCGTTTGATTGGAGTGGCGGTGTTGATGATATGTTGGTGGAAATTTTTCTTGAAAAAGGAGAAAATGATTCGACAATTGTCAAAGTCATTGAACATGAAATGAATGATGATGAAGCTGGAATTAAGCAATTGATGGGACAAACAGAAGGTTGGGCTAATTTCTTGGCTTGTTTGAAAGCTTATCTCGAATATGGAATTAATTTGCGCAAAGGTGCTTTTGATTTTATGAAACCTTAAAAATGAACAAAAGAAATACGTATGATCACAATCGAAACAATAATAAATGCTCCAATAGATCAAGTTTGGAAAGCTTTTAATTCTCCTGAAGATATTGTAAAATGGAATCAAGCTTCTGATGATTGGCATTGTCCGAAAGCAGAAAATGATTTGCAAGTTGGTGGAAAATTAAAGAGTACGATGGCTGCGAAAGATGGCAGTTTTCAATTCGAATTTGAAGCTAAATATGATGAAATCATTCCAAATAAATTTATTCGTTATTACATCGCAGATGGTCGTAAGGTTGAAATTAATTTTCATGAAGAAAATAATTTAACCAAAATCACAGAAAAATTTGAACCAGAAAGTCAAAATCCTACTGAAATGCAACAACAAGGTTGGCAAGCTATTTTGAATAGTTTCAAAAATTATGTTGAATCAAATCGATAAAAATAGTAGAAGATGGAAGAAAATAAATCGAAAATTGGTCAAATGGTTTGGGCTGATTTAACTGTTGAAAATTCGACTGAATTAAAAGATTTTTACAAAGAAGTGATTGGTTGGGAAGTCAAAAATGTTGCGATGAAAGATGGCGAAGAAGAATACAATGATTATGCAATGATGTCTTCTCCAGAAAATGCGGCTGGTGGAGTTTGTACGAAACGTGGTATGAATAAAGGAATTCCTTCTCAATGGATTATGTACATTAGTGTAGAAAATGTTGCGGAAAGTTTACAAAAAGCGTTGGAAATGGGAGGGAAATCTATTCATGAGATTAAAAATAAAGAAGGAAATCTTCAATTTGCAATTGTAGAAGATCCTGCTGGAGCTGTTTTTGGATTAGCAAATGCTTAAAATATGAAAAAAGTATCGTTTACAGAAGTAATTTATGCGCAGCCTAAACATGTGCATAAAGTAATGATTGCGCCAGATTCGTATAAAATTTGGACGAAATCGTTTAGTGAAACTTCAGATTTTAAAGGAGATTGGTCCGAAGGTTCTCATGTTTATTTCACTTATGATACCGAGAAAGGTTCGGCAGCGATGATTGCTACAATAGATGAAAATATTATTGGAAAATCAATCAAAATGCGTCATATAGGAAAGCTGAATGAAGAAGGTCAAGAAATTTTTGATGGACCAGAAATTGATGCGTGGAAAAATACAGAAGAAACCTATAAAATGGAAGATGTAGAAGGTCACACACGATTAACCTGTTCGGTGGAGATAGATGATCAGGTTTTTCCAGAAACTCAAGTCAGAGAAATGTGGATAAATGCACTGCGCAAACTGAAAGAGATTTGCGAGGATTAATTATGATGGCAGATAATTTCACAACTATTGATGAATATATTCTTGGGTTTGATCAAGCTAAACAGGAGATTTTAGAAAACATAAGAAAAATTATTCACGAAACTGTACCAAGAGCAACAGAAACGATTAATTATAAAATGCCAACATTTCGTTTGAATGGAAATGTGATTCATTTTGCGATGTTTAAAAATCATGTAGGAATTTATCCTGGAGCTGAAACAATCGAACATTTTCAAAATAATTTAACCGATTATAAAACATCAAAAGGTGCAATACAACTTCCCTTGGATAAAGTTTTACCGAAGAAATTATTGAGAGAAATTGTGTTGTATAAAGTTAGTTTGATGAAAGATCAGAAAGCTGAAGAATGGACGAAATACAATGGTAATTGGGCAGAAGCGAATGAGAAAATTCAACAAGTTGTAAATGAAACGGAACTTGTAAAAGAGTTTAAATGGGGTGGAGATATTTATACGTTTAACAAGAAAAATGTGTTGGCATTTAGTGGTTTCAAAAATCATTTTGCGTTGTGGTTTCACAATGGCGTTTTCTTGAAAGATCAATATAAAGTTTTGGTGAATGCGAATGAAGAAAAAACGAAAGCTTTGCGTCAATGGAGATTTAATTCTGCCGATGAAATTGATGTCGAAAAAGTAAGAGAATATGTCTTAGAAGCGATTCAATTGGTGAAAGACGGAAAGGAAATAAAACCTCAAAAATCTGTACCAAAAGAAGTTGATGGGATTTTGAAAGAAACTCTAAATCAAAACAATAAATTATTTACTTCATTTAAAGCTTTAACTTCAGGAAGACAAAAAGAATACATCGAATATATTGATGAAGCAAAACAAGAGAAAACGAAAATTTCTCGCATCGAAAAAATAAAACCTATGATTTTAGAAGGAAAAGGTTTGAATGATAAATATCGAAAATAATGCAATATGAAGTCGCAAATTTAGAAGAATATTTAACGTCAATTCCAGTAGAAAGAAAAGAAGCTGTTGAGAAATTAATTAAAATTTTGGCAGATAAATTACCCACTGGTTTCGAGTTGCAGTTGAGCTATGGTCATCTTGGGTTTGTTGTACCGTTTTCACTTTATCCGAATGGTTATCATTGCGATCCGAAATCACCGTTGCCGTTTATCAATATTGCTTCTCAAAAGAATTTCATTGCGTTATATCACATGGGAATTTATATGGACAATAAATTGCTGAATTGGTTTGTTGATGAATATCCAAAATACTCAAAACGTAAATTAGATATGGGAAAAAGTTGTATTCGTTTCAAAAAAGTAGAGGATATTCCGTTTGAATTAATCGGAGAATTAGCGCAAAAAATTACGCCACAACAATGGATAGAAAATTATGAAAAAGTACTACTTAATCGAAAAAAATAAATCATGTCACAAATCGATAAATTTTTAAAAAAATTAGAAAAAAATAATAACCGCGAATGGTTTACAGAACATAAAGTTGAATTTGATACAGCGAAAGCTGAAGCAGATTCAATTTTCAATGTGATTTACCAAGAATTAAGTAAAAAGGAAGAATTAGAACCGCTTAAAATTTATAGAATTTATAGAGATGTTCGTTTTTCTCATGATAAAACTCCTTATAAAACTCATTTTTCTGCTCAAACAGGTCGCAAAAAGCCACTTAATAGAGGTGGGTATTATTTCCATATTCAACCGAATCATAATTTTATAGGTGTTGGTTTTTGGGGACCAGAGCGCGATGATTTGCTTCGTATTAGAAAAGATATTGAAGTTTCGGATGAATTAGCGAAGATTCTTCAATCCAAAACAATTATGAATGAGTTTGGAGAAATGCAAGGAGAAGAAGTGAAATCTGCTCCAAAAGGTTTTTCGAAAGATCATGAGCGAATTGAATTGTTGCGTAAAAAGCAATATTTATTTATCAAGAATTTCACGGATGAAGAAGTTTTAGCAAAAGATTTTCCGCAGAAAGTGGCGAAATCAATTCAGGTTCTTCAACCATTTTTGAATTATATGACAGAGGTTTTAACAACCGATGAAAATGGTCAACCATTATATTAAAAAAATAATCACAAAAAAACACTATATTATGGCTAAAGTACACGCTTACTTAAATTTTAACGGAGATTGCGAAAAGGCATTTCAGTTTTATGAAACTGTTTTTGAAACGCAAAATATTGGGATGTATAAAATGGTAGATATGCCGCCAAATCCAGAATTTCAGATTCCAGAAAGTGCAAAGGATAAAGTTTCGCATGTGGCATTGTTTATTAATGAAACAACAATGTTAATGGGTTCTGATATTATTGAAGAATTTGGACATCAATACAAAGCTGGAAATAATAATTACATTATGCTTGATGTTGATAATCCCGCAGAAGCGCATCAATTATATGATCGTCTTTCGGTAAATGCAAAATCGTTAGAAATGCCTTTGGCTGAGCAGTTTTTTGCTGAGCTTTATGCGTCTTTTATTGATCAATTTGGAACACCTTGGATGATTCATTTCGAAGGAAATAAAGCGCATTCGATGTAAAATATAGTTTAAGAATAAAACATAAAACCTCTCAACTTGAGAGGTTTTTGTTTACTATACATTTACGTTCGTTGCTTGTAACATAAGTTGATGAAGATCTGTATTTTTTACAAATGGCTTCAACAAATCACTTCCTGGTCCATACATAGCTAATTCTACATAATCGCCCGAGTGATCCATACTTATCCAACCTACATTGTTGTGTTTTTTCTGAATTTCAGAGAAAAATTTGAACGGAAGCTTTTTGAAATTATATAATCCTTCTTCTTTATCCAAACCTTTGTAAAAATCTAACATATGTTTTGCTTCATCATCAGTTAAACTAAAACCATTTGTTTCGACAATCCAATCTTTGATTTCTTGTATATTAAAATCTTCGTGAATTTCATTCAAAATATGTTCGTTGGTATATTTATAATTAACAATACTTTCAAATTTTTTGTTTACATCAGCTCCATAAATAGTTCCTGGATTTGCATTTCCGTGATCAGTTGTGATGATAACTAACGTATTTCCATCCTTTTCAGCAAAATCCATTACAGTTTTGATTGTTTCATCAAATGCAATTTGATCATTTATTAATCCTGCAACATCATTTGCATGTGCCGCCCAATCCACTTTTCCAGCTTCTACTTGCAATACAAAACCATTTTGATGATCTTTCAAATTATCAATCGCAACCTTAGTCATTTCGGCAAGTGTAGGAATAGATTTATTTTTTGAGAGATTTTTATGATCGATTGCGTAAGGAATTGCTCCAGTATTGAAAATACCTAATAGAGATTTATTGTTTTGAGATTTTCCTAATTCCTCCTTTGTTTTCGCAATTTGATAGCCTTTATTTTTATAAATAGCATACAAATCTTTCTTGTCTTCTCTTTTGGATGAATTAAAAAACTCATCACCACCACCTAATAAAACATCAATGCCAATTTCGGCATATTTTTCAGCTATCTCTGGTTCTGCATTTCTACTTGCAGAATTTATACAAAAACCAGCTGGAGTGGCATGAGTAATAGTAACTGTAGTCACACACCCTGTTCTTTTACCCGCTTTTTTGAACTTTTGCCAAATCGGAACATGATGTTCTCCATTCGTGCTAATATTTAATACGCCATTTTTCACACGAATTCCACCTCCAAAAGCTGAACTTGCAGCAGCTGAATCGGTAACAATAGAACTTGCAGAAGCGGTGTCCATTAAAGCTCTTTTTACTTTATTTTCTTCATAAAGATTTATCCAATTACCATTTTTTCCATGCAATTGTATGTTGTACAAATTAGCCATAGCAAGAGTTCCGGAACTCATTCCATCACTTATCATAAAAATAATATTCTTTGCAGAATTTGTAGAAAGATTAGGTTTGATTTTATTTTGAGCAAATAAATCGAAAGGATTTAGAATTAAGCCTGTAGAAATTAATGCCGATCCTCTAAGAAATTTACGTCTATCCATTTTATTATTTTTGTAAATGAATAGATTATTTCTGAGAAGTGTTTTAGCTTATTGTTAAATCTTATTAATGATACAATCTAAATCCTAATTTCAGGCATATATTGGCGTGTTTATCAAACAATGCATGTACAAGCTCTTCTTCGTCATCAATTTCTTTTGCTAAACAAAAATAATATTGATCTAAAATTGTACTCAAAATTGGAGAAGGGTTTACATATCCAGATAAGGCTTTTGCTCCTGTAACATCAATAAAATATTGAAAACTTTCGTCTTCCAAATTTAAACTCATTGTATTTGCAAAATGAACAATTTTATCGGTTAGTTTTCCTTGAAAAATTTCTGCTACTTCTTCCAAACTATAGTAATAATCATCAATTTGAATTTGATTTCCTTCGCCTTCAAAAACTAAATAAATGATTTTATAATCTCTAAAATATTTATCATGATAAAGAAGATTGGTCAAACTTTCTTCGAAACCTTCAAAGCTATCAGTCGTTTTATAAACATTTGTAATCTGAAATTCTCGAGCCAAATGTTCCAAAAATTCCAATAATTGCGAATCATTTTGCTCTTCAATATCTGCTACAGATTCCAAACAAAACAATTTGAAATCATCTTCGTCTTCAGTTCGTATAATATCCTTCATCTATTTTACTATTTTTCAAAGGTAAGATGTAATTTTTAAATGATTAAAATCACGCGAACAATGATTAATATTTATTAATTTAGAATTATTCTATATAAATAAATTTAATGAAAAATAATATTGATTTACAAAATCTTGCGGAACAATTGAGTTGTCCAAATGGAGACGAAGGAATTGAAGTTGGTGAGCAAATGAATGAAAGTAATTTTGGTATGATAAAAACGACAATAGATCATTTACAATTACAAAATCAAGAACAAATATTAGAGTTAGGTCATGGAAATTGTAAGCATTTACCTTATGTATTGAATCAAGCGGAAGGTTTAGAATATATTGGTTTAGAACTTTCTCAGGTTATGAAAAATAGTGCTATAATGAACAATTCTGATTATTTGAATGCAAATATTAGATTTGAAATAATTATGGATGAAAGAATTCATTTTTATGAAAAACGATTTGATAAAATTTTTACGGTGAATACAATCTATTTTTGGAATAATCCTAAACTTTTCTTGAGTGAAATTTATAGAGTCTTGAAATTCGACGGAAAATTTGCACTTGCTTTTGCTAAAAAGGAATTTATGGAAACATTGCCTTTTACACAATTTGGCTTCAATTTATACACAGAAGATGAAGTGATAAAACTATTAAAATCTGCTAAATTTTCTATTGAAGATACAAAAACATTTTCGGAAAGTGTGATTAGTAAATCTGGCGAAAAAGTTGAAAGAGAGTATAGTATAATTATTGCAAAAAAATAAAATGATTTTTATTGATAATAAACTTAATTTTTTTGAGAAAAGAATGAGTAAATAATTTCTAAAGTAAAAAGAATTAACAGAAATTTGTATCCTTATTTCAAGAATATGAAACAACCACAAAGAGTATTCGATTTACCTCGATTTCAAGAAAAAAATACACCTAACATTTCTATTTTTAATTACAAAGAAAAAGGAGAATGGAAGGGAATTTCGACAACAGATTTTATCAATCGAGTAAATAATATTTCGAAAGGTTTGATTGCAAATGGTGTTCAACCAAATGATAAAGTTGCGTTGATTAGCGAAAATCGTTTGGAATGGAATTTAGTAGATTTTGCAATTCAACAAATTGGAGCTGTCGTTGTGGCAATTTATCCCAATATTTCGGACAATGATTACGAATTTATTCTAAATGATGCCGAAATCAAACTTTGTTTTGTGAGCAATGATGCGTTGTATCAACGATTATTAGGAATCAAAGATCGTATTCCAAATCTTGAACAAGTTTATACATTTAATACTTATCCGCATACACCAAATTGGATTGAGCTAATTTCGAAAGGAATTTCTATTTCTGATGAGGTTTTACAAACGAAGATGGACAATGTAAAACCAACTGATTTAGCAACTCTTATTTATACTTCTGGAACAACAGGAAACCCGAAAGGCGTTATGCTTTCTCACGAAAATTTATTGGCTGATGTCAATAGTTCCGAATATTCTTTTCCTGTAAAAGCGTATGATAAAGCGTTGTCTTTTTTACCTGCTTGTCATGCGTATGAACGCGTCTTTCAATACGTGTACATCAAAATGGGATTACCAATCTATTTTGCACAATCAATGGATACGATTGGGCAAGATATGAAAGAAGTTCAACCACATATTTTTTCGGCTGTTCCACGTGTTTTAGAGAAAGTTTACGATAAAATAATGGCGACTGGAGAACAATTGACAGGAGTAAAAAGAGCTTTATTCTTTTGGGCAATTTCGTTAGGAGAACAGTATGATTTAGACGAATCAAAACTTTCTGCTTGGTATAAATTTCAATTAAACATTGCTCGAAAATTAATTTTTTCGAAATGGAAAGCGGCGCTTGGCGGTAATGTCAAAGGAATTGCATCGGGAAGTGCAACTTTACAAACTCGTTTATTAAAATTGTATTTAGCAGCCGGAATTCCAATTTACGAAGGTTATGGTTTAACAGAAGCTGGACCTTGTTTATCTGTAAATTGTATCAAACGTGGAATGAAAATCGGAACCGTTGGTATTCCTTTGATTGATATTGAGATTAAATTAGCTGAAGATGGAGAAATCTTAGCAAAAGGTAAAAATATCATGCAAGGATATTATAAAAATTCTGAGGCGACGGCTGAGGTTTTGAAAGATGGTTGGTTGTATACGGGCGATATTGGAGAATGGGTTGATGATAAATTCTTAAAAATTATCGATCGTAAAAAAGAAATGTTCAAAACTTCTGGAGGAAAATATGTTGTGCCACAACAAATTGAGAAAATTCTTTCAGAATCTAATTATATCGAACAAATTATGGTAGTTGGAGAAGGACGAAAATTCCCTGCTGCTTTGGTTATTCCTTCTTATGAAAACTGTATTGATTGGGCAAAAGCAAATGAATCTTCATTGATTAATTTACCTCGTGAAGAGTTTTTAACGCATCCAAAAATTTATGAATTGATAGGAAATGAAATCAATAAATTAAATGTCAATTTTGGAAATTGGGAAAAAATTAAAAAATTTCATTTACTGCCTTATGAATTTACAATTGAAGCTGGAGAATTAACGCCAACTTTGAAGATGAAACGTAAAATCATTTCAGAAAAATATAAAAAAGAAATTGACGGAATTTATCAATAAAAACATCAATTTTTTAGAAAAATAACGAAGCAAGATTTTTATTAATCTTGCTTTTTTCGTGAAATAAAACTGATTTATGAAAATTTTGCACCAAATTTGCACTCTTTTTTATAAAGTTTAGTATTTAAAAAATGAATAATCCTACACGAATTTTTGACTTAGCTTATCGTCAACAAGAACTTTACCCCAATCATAATATGTTTGCAAGTAAAATTGATGGCGAATGGAAGTTTACAAAACCAGCCGAATTTATTGCGCAAACAAGAGAAATTTCGAAAGGTTTATTAGCTCTGGGAGTTAAACCTGGCGATCGAGTAGGACTTGTGTGCGAAAGCCGCTATGAATGGCATGTGATTGATTTTGCAATTCAGCAAATTGGTGCGGTTGTGGTAGCGATTTATCCAAATATTACAGATTTTGAATATCAATTTATCTTCAATGATGCCGAAATACAATTGTGTATTGTAAGTACAAAAAATTTGTATGAACGTATCAATAATATGTTTGGGACAATTTATAGTTTAGAATATGTTTTTGCAATTAATGAGTTCCCAGATTCTAGAAATTGGTCAGAATTAAAAGAAATTGGAAAAGATATAACAGACGAATATGTAAATAATCTTAGTTCAATTGTTCGAAATTCAGATTTAGCAACTTTAATTTATACGTCTGGAACAACAGGAAAACCGAAAGGTGTAATGTTGTCTCATAATAATTTGGTTTCGAATTTTATTGCGGCAAAAGAAATTGTTGTGTTAGAAGAAGGAACAAGAGGTTTGACTTTTTTACCGCCTTGTCATACATACGAAAGAACTGTAATTTATACCTATTTATATATTGGTGTAACGGTTTATTTCGCCGAAGGTTTTGAAAAAATTGGTGATAATATCAATGAAGTACAACCTCATATCATGACTGCTGTTCCTCGAGTGATGGAAAAAGTTTATGAGAAAATCCTAAAAACAGGTAGCGCTTTAACAGGAAAAAAACGAAAAGTTTTTGATTGGGCGATTAATTTTGCTTCTCAATATGAACCTGATGCGAAGAAACGATCTTTGGTGTATAATGTGAAGTTAGCTTTAGCTCGAAAATTAGTTTTGAATAAATTTTATGAAGCGTTAGGAGGTAATTTCAAATATATTATTTCGGGAAGTGCTTCGTTGCAAGGTAAAATTGCGCGTGTTTTTATGGCGGCTGGATTACCATTTTTTGAAGGATATGGAATGACGGAAACTTCGCCTTTAATCACTGTAAATAATCCGCATAAATTAGGTGTTCGAATAGGGACTGTGGGTTCACCAATAAAAGATGTTAAGGTAAAATTAGCCGAAGATGGAGAAATTTTGGTTCAAGGTCCTAATGTGATGATGGGCTATTATAAAAATCAAAAAGCGACCGATGAGGTCATTATTGATGGATGGTTGCACACAGGTGATATTGGAGTTTGGGAGGAAGGAGAAGGTCATTTCTTGAAAATCATTGATCGTAAAAAGGAAATGTTCAAAATTTCTGGTGGAAAATATGTTGTTCCTCAACCAATTGAAACAAAACTTGTCGAATCAAATTTTATTGAGCAAGCAATGGTTGTTGGTGATGCGCAAAAATTTGCGTCAGCTTTTATTGTTCCGAATTATGCAAATCTGAAAGAATGGGCAAAAGAAAATGCACCTGAAATTAGTAATCTTTCTCGCGATGAATTCATAGCATCTACAGAAGTTCATAAAGTAATTAATCAAGAAGTTCGTAAAGCAAATCAGTTTTTTGGAAATTGGGAACAGATTAAGAAACCAGCAATTTTAGCGCATGAATTTACGATTGAAGGTGAAGAATTAACTCCAACTTTGAAATTAAAACGTAAAGTTATTCTAAAGAAATATCAGAAAGAATTCGAAGAAATTTATAAATAAAAAAATCCCTCAATTCATAATGAGTTGAGGGATTTTTTTATGGATTCATTCTTTCGTTAGTATAACCACGAATCACAGTATAATCTACTTTTTCAATACTATCCATAAAAGAAGCGTTATCGGTATATATAATAAAATCTACTTTCTCTTAGCTATTTCCATGAGTTTCAAATTCATTATAAAGTGAATTAACTTGAAGTTTACCATTATTCTCTCTTAAGAATAATTCAAAAAATGAATCATTTTCTCCTTTTGGAATAAAATAATTAGTTGGTAAATGTTTACAATCACAATTATCAGTGCTTAAATAATAGTGTCCAGAACATTGTAATTCATATAATTTAATATCTCCAATTATATAAGACTTTTTAAAATCAGAACTGCAAGAGTAAAATAATAAGAGAAATAAAATTAGATATTTCATAATTGTAATAGTTATGACGAATATAATTCTTTTTAAGTTGAAGATAAAATTTTTGAAAAACTCATCATTTTACGCTATTTTCGACGAATTCTTTTCAAAATTACAAAACTATAAGTACGCTATGGAAGCAACCAGAATTTTTGATTTACCAAAACGTCAGCTGGAAAAGTTTCCTGATTTATCCATGTTTGTATCCAAACAAAATGGAGAATGGAAACCAATGAAAACCACAACTTTTTTAGAACATGTTGATGCAATCTCAAAAGGATTAATCGCTTGTGGAGTTCAACCAGGTGAAAAAGTGGGATTAATCTCAGAAAATCGTGTCGAATGGAATATGATAGATTATGCGATACAACAAATCGGAGCTGTTGTGGTAGCGATTTATCCGAATATTTCTGACAGCGATTACGAATATATTTTTAGCGATTCGGCTATAAAATTGTGTTTTACAAGTAATCTCGATTTGTATACGCGAATCAATCAACTCAAAACAAAATTGCCTTCATTAGAGCAACTGTACTCGATTGATGAATTTGAAAATACAGAAAGTTGGAATGTTTTAATCGAAAAAGGAAAAACAATTCAACAAGAAGAAATAGACAAACGTGCCGCAAATGTAAAGCACGAAGATTTAGCTTTTTTAATCTATACATCAGGAACAACGGGAAATCCGAAAGGTGTGATGTTGTCGCACAAAAATATTATTGCAGATGTTATGGCTTGCGAATATTCAACACCACTTGATCCTTATGATCGTGCTTTGACCTTTCTTCCTGCTTGTCATGCGTATGAGCGAACAATTCAGTATTTGTATGTGTACATGGGGATTTCGATATATTTTGCAGAATCGATGGAGAAGATTGGCGATAATTTAAAAGAATTTAAACCGCATATGATTACGGCTGTTCCTCGTGTGATTGAAAAAGTTTATGAAAAAATCATGCAAACGGGAGCTCAATTATCAGGTTTTAAGAAATCTATTTTTGATTGGGCTGTAAAAGTTGGCGATGAGTTTGTGTTAGAAGATGATCAGCGTTCTACAAGTTATAATTTGAAATTAGCAATTGCCCGAAAATTAGTTTTACACAAATGGTACGAAGGACTTGGTGGCGAATTAAAAGCCATTGTAACGGGAAGTGCAGCGATTCAACAACGAATTGTTCGCGTATTTTTAGCTGCCGAAATTCCAATTTATGAAGGTTATGGATTGACAGAAGCTTCGCCAGTAATTGCGGTGAATTGTTTTCGTCGAGGTAAAAAGATAGGAACTGTTGGACCTCCGTTGAAAGGTGTTGAAGTAAAATTGGCTGATGATGGCGAAATTTTAGTAAAAGGTGATATTGTGATGATGGGTTATCATAATTTACCAGAAAAAACTGCCGAAGAAATCAAAGATGGTTGGCTATACACGGGTGATATTGGAGAATGGATAGACAATAAATTCTTGAAAATTGTTGACCGTAAAAAAGAAATGTACAAAACTTCGGGAGGGAAATATATTGTTCCACAACAAATCGAAATGAAAATGGTAGAATCGCCATTCATCGAGCAATTGATGGTTGTTGGAGAAGGTGAGAAGTTTCCTGGAGCTTTTGTGGTTCCGAGTTATACAAATCTAAAAAAATGGTCGCAGTCAAATGCTCTTGAAATTGTAAATCTTCCTCATGATGAATTTCAGAAAAGCGATGTTGTCAAAAAGAAATTAGAAGAAGAAATCAATCAACTGAATAATCATTTTGGACATTGGGAACAAATCAAAAAGATTGCAATTATTCCAAATGAAATGACCGTAGAAGGTGGAGAATTAACGCCAACGTTAAAATTTAAACGTAAAATTATTTTAGAAAAATACAAGAAACAATACCAAGAAATTTTTGGATAATTAATAAGAGTCTCAGTTTTTTGAGACTCTTTTTTATAACCTTTAATTAAGATTAAAATCTATATTTTTGTAAAAACAAAATCAATTGAATTCAGTTAAAGTTTACGCAAAACAAACAAGCAATTGGGGATTATTATTCGGTAGTCTTTTATTTTTTGCTTGTTCAATTTATTTATTTCTAAACGCCAATCAAGTTAATTCTCCGCAAACTGCAAAAATTTTAAGCGGAGTTTTATTTGTTCCAAGTTTACTATTCATCATCGTTTCAATCAAAAAATTGATGAAAAAACAATTGATTTTATTGATTGATAAAAAAGGAATTGTTTACAAACCTACGGATCATTTGAATTATATTGAATGGGGAAAAATTTTAGAAATTGAAGAACTGAAATTGCCTCGCCAACGTGTCATTAATATAAAAATTATTGATGCAGACGATTTTATCCATAACGAAACGCAGAAATTCTTACAAGCACGTATGAGATTTTGGAATAAAATGTATGGCGCTGTTGTTTCGTTTGACGCAAATACTTTAGATAAAAATCACTTCGAAATCATGAATCTTTTTGATGAATTTATGGAAGATTATAAGATTTCTACAGCTTCAAAAAATGATTAATTCGAAAGAATAGACTATTTTTGCAGCATGCAAATCGATTTACTTTATAAAAATTTGGGCATCAAAGATATGAATGCAATGCAACGTTCAGCATTCAAAATGTCCGAAAATCAACGAGATTTAATTTTATTATCACCAACAGGATCTGGTAAAACATTGGCGTTTTTATTTCCGACTTTAAGAGATTTAAATCCAGATGTAAAAGGTGTTCAAACCTTAATTTTAGTTCCTGCGCGTGAGTTAGCTTTACAAATCGAAACAGTTTTCAAATCGATGAAGTCTGATTATAAAGTAACGTGTTGTTATGGAGGTCACAATACAAAAGTTGAGCAAAATACTTTGTTAGAAGCTCCAGCTGTATTAATTGGGACTCCAGGACGTATTGCGTATCATTTGCGTAACGAAAATTTTGATCCTTCGACTGTTCAAACTTTAATTTTAGACGAGTTTGATAAAGCGTTAGAATTAGGTTTTCAAGAAGATATGAGCTTTATTGTAGAGCAACTTTCTGGTTTGAAACAACGTATTTTGACTTCTGCTACAGAAATGGAAAATATTCCAGAATTTGTTGGATTGAATGACGAAAAAATTGTGAGCTATCTAAAACAAATCGAGGTAAAGCCTGATTTACATATGAAAGTGGTTAACACCATTTCAGAAGAAAAATTGGATACTTTATTTAATTTGATTTGCAAAATTGGAAGCAAACGCATGTTGATTTTCTGTAATCACCGTGATGCTGTCGACCGTATTAGTAATTTGTTGCATGAAAAAGGAATTGCGCGTGAAAGTTTTCATGGTGGAATGGAACAAGACGAACGCGAACGTGCGTTACTGAAATTCAGAAATGATTCGGTTCGAGTTTTAATTACAACAGATTTGGCTGCGCGTGGTTTGGATATTCCAGAAGTAGATTCGATTATTCATTATCAATTACCTGCAAAAGAAGCCGCTTTTATTCACAGAAATGGACGTACAGCACGTATGAATGCGAAAGGTTTTGTGTATTTAATTATTAGCAATGAAGAACATTTTCCGTTTGTAAATGAAAATTTACCTGTCGAAAATTTAGGTGGAACATATAAGATTCCAGAACGTACACCTTACCAAACGATTTATATTTCTGCAGGAAAAAAAGACAAAGTAAACAAAGTTGATATTGTTGGATTTTTGTTCAAAAAAGGAGGTTTAGAAAAAAACGATGTCGGAATTATTGAGGTAAAAGATACCACTTCGTATGTTGCGATTAACCGTAAAAAAGTTCCGGACTTATTGAAAAAATTGAACGGTCAAAAAGTAAAAAATAAGAAAGTAAAAATGCAAATTGCATATTAAAAATAGAATTTTATGTTAGCACACCACGTACTATTTTGGTTAAAAGATGACGCTACAGAAGCTGAAGTGAATACATTTCATCAAGCTTTGAAAGATTTAGAACCAATTGCTCCTTCAGTATTTTTTCATGTTGGAACACCAGCAAATATCGAAAGAGATGTTATCGACGCTTCGTATTCGTTTTCTTTGTTTGCAGCTTTCGAAACGATGGAACAATTTGAGACGTATCAAAAACATCCACAACATATCGAGTTTTTGAATGGTCCAAATAAATTAGCAAAACGAGTATTAATCTATGATGCAGATTAATCGTTAGAAAAATATAACCTTAAATCCGTCATTTGACGGATTTTTTTATTTTCTAAAACTTTATAAATCAAGTTTATTTATAATTAATTATACTTATTTTTGTACAAAATATTGTACATATGTTGATAACAAATATTTCTGAATTTAGAAAAGATATTAAAGAATATTTTGATCGTGTGACGAATAATTTTGAAACATTGATTATTAATCGTGGAAAAAATTCTGGTGTTGTTATTATGTCATTAGAAGAGTATAATTCGCTAATGGCTACGAATCATGAGCTTTCTTCTCGCAAAAATGAAGAGCGTTTGGATGCTGCAATTGAGAAATTAAAAACTCAGAAAACGTTTACAAAGGAGTTAATTGAAGAATAGATGAAAATCGTTTTTGTTGATGAATCATGGGAAGATTATTTGTATTGGCAAAAAACAGATAAATCTAAATTGAAAAAGATCAATGAATTGATTAAAGGTATTGCTCGAAATCCTTTTGATGGTCTGGGGAAACCAGAAGCTTTGAAACATAAATATGCAGGATTTTGGTCGAGAAGAATAGATCATGAACATCGGTTAATATATCGTGTTGTAGAAGATGAAATTCAAATTGCGAAATGTCGTTTTCATTATGATTGATATACTTCTTTATCAATCAACAATATAATCTATCATACAATAATCACGAATTTCTATCAAAATAAGCAAATAATCGTTACAAATACCCGTAAATTTGCAAATGATTTCTGAAAAGGAAATCAATAGAATTTAAGCAATGATTATAGAGACAGAAGAAGAGTTAATCGGAATGAAAAAAGTCAGCGAAGCTGTAGCCGTTACTCTTAAAGAGATGAAAGATTATGTAAAACCTGGAATGTCAACAAAAGAATTGGACGATTTTGGTGCGAAGATTATGCACAAATTTGGTTGCAAATCAGCTCCTTTCGAGACGTATCAATTTCCTGGTTATACTTGCTTAAGCGTGAATGAAGAAATTTGTCACGGAATTCCAAGAGCCGATAAAATTTTGAAAGACGGAGATGTGATTAATATTGATGTTTCTGGAGAATTAGGTGGTTTTTGGGCTGATAATGGAGGTTCTATTGTTGTTGGAGAAGATGTGAATGGTTATCAAAAAATTGTTGATGCATCTATTTCTGCGCTTCAAAAAGCAATTGCGGCTGTAAAATCTGGAGTTAAAATCGCTGATATTGGTGGAATTATTGAGAAAGAAGCAAAAAAACATCATTATCATGTGATTGAGAATTTAACTGGTCATGGAGTAGGGCGTTCATTGCACGAAGAACCATTGGATTTGATGAATTTCAGAGACCCTGATGATAAACGTCGATTCCGTAAAAATTCAGTTATTGCATTGGAAACTTTTATTTCAGAAAATTCTTACGAAGCAATTGAGCAAGCGGATGGTTGGACAATGATAGGAAATGCACCTGGCGTTTTTGCACAACACGAACATACTGTTTTGGTTACTTCTGAAGGTCCTATGATTTTAACGCACATGAATGGTAATTGGTAAAATTATATGAAGAGAAACGAATATATTAAAGTAGACCGCGAAGTGGTCAAAAAAATGAGCGAAGATATTCAGGCTTATTTAACAGAAAATAAGTTGGAACGTGTAAAAACTAAGGATATGATGCCTTTCTTAATTGAAAAAGGATATTTTCCTCACGACCGTAAAAAAGGATATCCTTTGCGTCAGATTCTAACAGATTTGAAAAAATCGGAAGAATTACATTTATTACCGCAAGCATTTCCAGAATATTTGGAAATCGAGAATAAAAAAACATCTACCTACTGGTATTTTAGTCCAGTAAAATAATATTAAACACTTCTATTGAAGTGTTTTTTTTATTGCTAACAAATTCAAAATCTTTACTTTTTGGAATATTAATTGATACAATTTGATCGTTTATTAGATGAAAAATCAAGCTTTTTAATTTCTTATCTTATGTCAATGAAATCTCGCTGATGACTGAGCTAAATTTGTCCTATCAAAATAAATAATTAATTAAAAACAATCAAATAATCATTCGTTATGAAAAAATTATTATTCACGTTAATGTTATCAGCAGCTTCAATGTCTGCATTTGCTCAAAATTATACAAATGATAAAGCGCACTCAAAATTAGGCTTTTCTGTTTCTCACATGACAATTTCTGATGTTGAAGGACAATTCCAAAATTTTGATGTTCATTTAAACTTTACAAAAGAAGATTTAAGCGATGCAAAATTTCATGTAGTTGCAGATATCAATTCAATCAATACAGGAGTTGAGGCACGTGATAATCATTTAAAATCAGCAGATTTTTTCAATGCAGCAAAAAATTCAAAACTAGAATTCTCTTCAAAAGGAATTACACGTGTTAAAGGAAATCAATTTAAAATGGTTGGTGATTTAACATTAAACGGAGTAACTAAACCAGTTGCATTAAAATTAGTTTACAACGGAAGCATCAACAATAACGGAGTTAAAACGTACGGATTTACAGTAAAAGGAAATGTAAAAAGAAGTGATTTTAACATCGGTGGTAATTTCCCAGAAGCTGTTGTAGGTGATGTTGTTACATTAACATCAAACTTAGAATTTTCAGCTTCAAAAGCTAAATAATAATAAATAAAATATATTATAAAAATCGTGGATTTCAATACGTTAAAATCAATTACTTCAAGTTTTTCTACAACTGATAAAATGCCAGTTTTATTTTTAGGACATGGCTCTCCGATGAACGCAATCGAAGAAAATATTTTTGTAGAAGGATGGAAGAAGATTGGAAAAACAATCCCAAAACCAAATGCGATTATTTGTATTTCGGCACATTGGGAAACGAAAGGAACTAAAGTTACGGCTTTAGAACAACCCAAAACGATTCACGATTTTTATGGTTTTCCGCAAGCTTTATTCGATGTTGAATATCCAGCGCCAGGAAGTCCAGAATTAGCAACAGAGGTCAAAAATTTAATTAAAACAACAGAGGTTGATTTAGACAAAATGTGGGGATTTGACCACGGCTCTTGGAGTGTGATTAAATTTTTGTATCCAGAAGCAGATGTTCCGATGATAGAACTGAGTTTGGATGTTTATAAAACGCCAAAAGAGCATTACGAATTAGCGAAGGAATTAGACGCTTTGCGTAGTAAAGGGATATTAATAGTAGGAAGTGGGAATGTTGTACACAATTTGAGAGCATTAAATTGGAGCGAGCCAAATGCTGGTTATGATTGGGCTTATGAAGTGAATGATACATTCAAGAATATTGTTCAAACAGGTAATCACGACGAATTGTTCAATTTTGTACAAAAAGGTAGCGCATTTAATCTTGCTGTCCCATCTATGGAACATTATTTGCCAGCTATTTACGCATTAGCATTACAAGGAAAAGAAGAGGAGCTAACACTTTTTAATGATAAACTAATTTATGGATCATTAGGAATGTTATCATTCAAAATAGGATAAATAAAATCAATTTAAATAACAAATAAAAACAAAACATTATGGCAACAAAATGGAATTTAGACCCTTCTCATTCAGAAGTCCAATTTAAAGTAAAACACATGGTAATTTCTACAGTAACAGGAAATTTTGATCATTTCAATGCTGATGTAGAAGCTAATTCAGATGATTTTTCTGATGCAAAATTTGAATTTGATGCAAAAGTAGATTCAATCAATACAAAAAATGCAGATCGTGATGGACATTTAAAATCAGCTGATTTCTTTGCTGCTGAGCAATTTCCAGAAATGAAATTTGAAAGTACTTCAGGTATTCAAAACGGAAAAATTAATGGAACTTTAGAAATTCGTGGTGAAAAACAGCCAATTACATTAAATGCAGATTTTGGTGGAGTTATCACTGATCCATGGGGATTACAAAGAGCTGGATTCGAATTTTCAGGAGAAATCAACCGTAAAGATTACGGATTAGGATGGAGCCAAGTAACAGAAGCTGGAGGATTAGTGGTTTCTGATAAAGTAAAATTATTGGTGAATTTAGAGTTTACTCAAGCCCAATAATCATAATTTTTAATAGCAAAAAAACCACTTCAAACGAAGTGGTTTTTTTTGTGTTATTTATTTTTGTTCTCCCAAAAAGTAGCATTTTTAATTCCGATTTCTGTAGGATTAAAATCAGGATTTTTAATTCCTTTTTTACGTTTGTCTTTATAATCTTTCCAGACCTTAAGCCCAACTCCGCTTAATAATAAAATAGCAATAATATTTACCCAAGCCATCAGACCAACACCAATATCTCCAATTGCCCAAGCAGTTTCAGCAGTTTTGATTGTTCCGTAATACGTAGCACCTAAAAAACAAATACGTAAAATCCATACATATACTTTTCTATTTCCTTTCTTGAAAATGTATGTAATATTCGTTTCAGCATAATAGTAATAAGCCATAATCGTTGTAAAAGCAAAGAAAAACAAAGCAATCGCAACAAAACTATTTCCGAATGAAGGAAAATGACTTGAAACAGCTGCTTGCGTAAAACCTGTATAATCTACTCCAGGAAGATTTTGAGTAATGAAACTTCCCGCTTTTTCTGGGTGATTCACATTGTATTTTCCTGTAAATAAAATCATAAAAGCAGTTGCAGTACACACAAATAATGTATCGATGTAAACAGAAAAAGCTTGTACCAAACCTTGTTGTGCAGGATGGTTTACTTCCGCAGCCGCAGCCGCATGAGGAGCAGTTCCTTGACCAGCTTCGTTAGAATAAATTCCACGTTTTATTCCCCAAGCAATTGCAGATCCAAAAACACCACTATAAAGTGATTCTTGATTGAAAGCTGATGAAAAAATTAATCGTAAAACTGATGGAACTTGATGGATATTCATTCCAATAATAATGATTGCCATTAAGATGTAAGCGCCTGCCATAAAAGGAACGATAAATTCAGAAGCTTGTCCCAAACGTTTTACACCTCCAAAAATAATCAAGGCTAATAATCCAATAATGACGAATCCTACAATGTTGATTGGAATTCCTACAAAATTATAAATAGGAATATCAAACGCGTTATTCAAAGCAGATGAAATACTATTCGACTGAACGCCTGGTAATAATAATCCACAACTCATAATTGTAATGATTGCAAACAAAACCGCGTACCATTTGATTCCTAAACCTTTTTCGATGTAGTATGAAGGACCTCCACGATATTCTCCATCGATTTCTTGCTTGTAGACCTGTCCTAATGCAGATTCTATGAATGCAGATGCACTTCCTAAAAATGCGATAAACCACATCCAAAAAATTGCTCCAGGGCCTCCCATTGCGATTGCGGTTGCAACACCAACAATGTTTCCGGTTCCGACACGACCAGAAATTGCTAAAGAAAAAGCTTGGAAAGGAGTGATTCCTTTGTCCGATTTTTCGCCACTAAATAGCAAGCGAACCATGTCTTTTATGTAGACTATTTGTAAAAATCCGGTGCGAATAGAGAAGTAAATTCCTGTTAAAGCGCAAAGTCCAATCAAGGCATATGACCAAACGTAGCTACTTATTAGATTGATGATATCATCCATTTGAGTAAAAAATTTTGTTCTTGTGTTTATTTGTGGTGCTAAAATGCTAAAAAAATCTTAATTATAAGATTTAATCTGTTTATTTATTCGAAAAAATAAATACAAGCAAGAATTTTATTCTAAATTTTGAAGATATATTATTTAAACCTTTAGTTTGATAAAAGGTGTGTAATTGGTTAAATACAAATAAAAAAGGTTGCAAATTACTGTAACCTTTTTCTGTTTTTTTATTATGATCGAATGATTTTTAGTTTTGCAAAATTTAAGAGTAATTTTTTTTCTCCTGCATTATCAAAATGAATAATTGCTTTCATATCTGATGGTTCTCCTTGCAAATCTTTCACAATTCCTCGTCCAAAACGATCGTGAACAACAACTTGACCAACTTGCAAACCTTGTGCATTTGCTGTTGATGAAGCGTTACTTTTTGTTTGATTTACTGGTTTGAAATTTGACCTTGGTTGAGCTGGTTCTACACGAGCTCTTGGATTTGGTCTTGCAACTGATTTTTCTCGTTGTTGATAGTTTTGTGGTGTTGGTTCATCTCCAAATAAATCAGCCGATAATCCACTATTATTAGAAGCTCTTGCAGAAATATTCAGATTTTTCCATTCTAAGAAACTATCATCAATTTCTTCTAAGAAACGAGAAGGTTCACAATCGATAATTTTTCCCCAACGAAAACGTGAAACAGAATAGGTCATATAAGCCACTTTCTCAGCGCGTGTTAAGGCAACATAAAATAAGCGACGTTCTTCTTCTAATTCAGCGCGCGTGTTAACACTCATCATAGAAGGGAAAAGATTTTCTTCTAAACCTGCAATAAATACAACAGGGAATTCTAAACCTTTTGCTAAGTGGACCGTCATCAAATTGACCTTATTATCGTCATCTTCTTCGTTATCCGCATCAGTTGCCAAAGCAATATTTTCTAAGAAACCACCTAAAGAAGCATCTCCTTCGTCTAATTGTTGTTGTTCTTCGACATAACCTTGGATCGAATTTAACAACTCTTGAACGTTCTCTAAGCGAGAAACACCTTCTGGTGTAGAATCTTCTTTCAACGCATTCAACAATTGTGTTCTTTTAGCCATTTCCATTGTTACTTCATACACATCATGTGATTTTAGCATCACTTGGAAACGCTTAATCATCAACACAAAATCATTCAATTTGTTTGATGTTCCTGCATTTATTCCAATGGTTGGAGCATACATCGCAATATTTTCAATCAAAGAAAATAAACTAATTTGATGTTGATCTGCCGCAACCAAAAGTTTTGAAATAGTCGTTTGACCAATTCCACGTGCCGGATAATTGATTGTTCGCAATAAAGCTTCTTCATCATTTTGATTAATCAATAATCGCATATAACCAACCATATCCTTAATCTCTTTGCGTTGATAGAAAGATGTTCCGCCATAAACACGGTACTGAATTCCTCTTTTTCTCAAGGCTTCTTCTAACGCACGAGATTGTGCATTGGTACGATAAAGAATAGCAAAATCTTTTGGTTGAAGATGTTCATTTATCTGTCTTTCCCATATCTGCGTTGCAATATAACGCGCTTCATCAGCATCAGAAAGTCCACGATAAACGGCTATTTTTTCACCAGTTTCATTCGCAGTCCAAACATTTTTTTCTAATTGATCTTGATTTTGTTTGATAATCTGATTCGCAGCTTCCACAATCATTTGCGTCGAACGGTAATTTTGTTCCAATGGATACAATTTCGCATCAGGATAATCGGATTTGAATGATAAAATATTTCGAATATTTGCACCACGGAAAGCATAAATAGATTGCGCATCATCACCAACTACACATAGGTTTTCGTAACGAGAAGCCAATGCTTTTACAATCAAATATTGAGAATGATTGGTATCTTGGTACTCATCTACCATAATGTATTTGAAACGTTCTTGATATTTTGCTAAAACCTCAGGAAAACGCGTCAAAATTTCGTTGGTACGCAACAATAAATCATCAAAATCCATTGCACCAGATTTGAAACAACGATCTACATAAGCTCTGTAAATATCACCCATTCGAGGGCGCATTGCTTCATTATCTGCTTCAATTAAAGCTTGATTATTGTGATAAGCTCTAACTGTAATCAAGTTATTTTTGTATTGAGAAATACGTCCCAAAACTTGTTTTGCTTTGTAAATATCTTTATCTAAATGCATTTCGTTAATAATCTTTGTCATTACAGAAACTGCATCTTGTTGATCGTAAATTGTAAAATCTGATGGATAACCTAAAAGCGGAGCTTCAACACGTAGAATACGCGCAAAAACAGAGTGGAAGGTTCCCATCCAAAGTGCTTTTGCATTCGCTTCACCAACCACATGTCCGATACGTTCTTTCATTTCTCGGGCAGCTTTATTGGTAAATGTTAAAGACAATATATTGAAAGCATCAACTCCTTTATTTAGTAAATGAGCAATGCGATAAGTTAACACTCTCGTCTTTCCAGAACCCGCACCCGCAATTACCATTACTGGACCTTCGGTAGCTTCTACAGCCAAACGCTGTGGTTCGTTCAGTTTTTCTAAATAATTTTCTTCCATCGTGTGCAAAGTTAACCTTTGTGGTGTAAAGGATAAAATAATTTTGAAAGATTATACGTTTTCTTATATAGATATATTGTTAATTATACGTTGTTATAAAGATTTACTATCAAGAGATAGAAAAAACGTACGAATTGAAAGTTGTTTCGTTACATTGATAAGGAAATATTCTGTATATTTACACAAATTTTTTATATGACAGACGAATCAGTAAAATCAAGTAATTACGAAATAGTAAAGCAAGTGTTTACGAATTTTTTGGAAGACAATGGACATCGTAAGACACCTGAACGTTATGCTATTTTAGAGGAAATTTATTTTACAGATGATCATTTTGATATTGATATGTTGTATATCAAAATGAAAAATAAGAAATACCGCGTTAGTCGTGCTACTTTATACAATACTATCGAGCTTTTGATGGAAGCAAAATTGGTGCGTAAACATCAGTTTGGAGATCAACAAGCGCATTACGAAAAATCATATTTCGACAAAAATCATGACCATATTATTTTGTCTGATACAGGAGAAGTATTGGAGTTTTGTGATCCAAGAATCCAATCTATCAAACAAACGATAGAAGATATTTTTGATATCAAAATTGATAATCATTCATTATATTTTTACGGAACTCGTAAGAATAAATAACCTTGATTTTATAAAATCAAAAGACCTTTTACGATTTCGTAAAAGGTCTTTTTTGTTATTTTTAATTAGAAAATTGATCTAACAAATCAAAAGAAGGAACAAAAAATAAAGTTCCAGTTTTAGCTTTACTAAAATCTAATATTCGATCATAGTTTCCGATAGGTTCACCAACAAACATGCGTTCTAACATTTCTTCTACAATGCTAAACTTTCTAGCATAAGCAATAAAATAGGTTCCCATTTCATTTGTCGACATATTTCCAAAAGGCATATTATCGCGAACAATTTTTTTGTCATCTCCAACATTTGCTAATGCAGAATGTGAATTCGAGGGTTTTTCATCGTCATTCATTTCAATATCATCAACTTTAGATCTTCCAATTACTTTTTCTTGTTCAGAAATTGGTAAATCTTTCCAAGCTTGCATATCATGAATGTATTTTTGCACAAATAAATAACTTCCATTTGTATAAGCAGAATCTTCATTGCCAATCAAACCAAAATTTATTCTTTCGTTACCTTGTGGATTTTCAGTTCCATCAACAAAACCTAAAATACTACGACCATCCCAATATCTAAAACCATGAATTTCTTCTTGACAAGTAGCAACATCATTCAATAAATCAGTCAAATTAGAAACAATATCAACGCAATAGCTTTGTTGCGTAGAGCGGATATGAAAATGAATATCGCCTTTTGTAGAAACGGCTTCATGCTTTTCTCCTTTAATGGCAACAAAAGGTTTTAATTCTTTCGGCAAAGGTTTTGGTAAATTTAATTTTATCCAAGCATCGTAACTAATTCCTAAAATAACGCTCGATTGCGTTTTCGGAAAACGTGTATTGGCTGAATGATTGAGATTGATAATTAAAGCGCAAAGCTTTTTGAAAGCATCTTTGTAAGCAGTATTTTCCTTAAAATTCCAAACCATAAAAATAGTATTGGTGTTTGGACTGTCTAATACATTTTGATATTGAGGCATTTAATAGATTTATAAAATTGAATATGAAGTTAAGAATTTTAAAACTGAATTTGATGAATAATCGTTATTTTTTTAATTAAATTAAGACTTGAAAATCTATCATATTGATTAAAATATTATGAAAATTTTAAGTATTAAAGCACGTTTTAACGTAATAATTAATTTTTAGGACTAAAAAAATAATACTAATTTTGGCTAGCACTTTTTTGAAGTGAAATAGAGATTAAATAAAAATAATAAGTAATTGTTAATTAATTATATAAATAGAAATAAAACAGGCTTGAAAGTTGCTTTTTTACTTTCATGTTTTATGACGATAAGTGCTTTTGCGCAACAGAAACCTAAAAAAGAAAAAGTTAATCTAAGGCATGCTGATTTAGTAGAACATGATCCGAAACGTTTTGAGGGAAATGATTTTTTATCAGGAAATGTTGTAATCGAATATAAAGGTGATGTAATTTCGGCTGATAGTGCGGTTTTGTATCGTGATAAAAACTTGGCTGTTGTTTGGTCGAATGCACGTTTGGTGAGCAAAGACAAAACAATTACGGCGCATAAAATGGAGTATGACGGAAACACAACAATTGCAAAAGCTTTCAAAGATGTGGTGTTGACTGATCCAAGTTCTCGTATTACGGCAGATTATATGGATTATAATCGTACAACCGAGATTGCGACTGGTATTGGGAAAGTAGAAGTGAAGACACCTACGCAACAAATAAGTTCTGAGAAAATGATTTACGAACGATTGACAGGAAATATTATTGTAAATGATACTTACAAAACAATTGGTTCTGATGGAACTTTAGTCGAAGGACGAAATGTTGTGTATAATGTAAAGTCTAAATCGGCAAATTTTGGTTCAGAAGTTTTTATTACGAATAAAGATTATACGATTTATTCAAGAAAAATGACGACGAATGATATTACGGGAATTACAACTTTCCGCGATTATTCTAAAATTACACGTCGAAATGATCCATCACAATATATCATTACTTCGGATGGAGATTTTAATAAAAAAACAGGTGAAGCTTGGTTAAGAGGAAATTCAAAAGTTTATTATCAAAACAAAACGTTGACGGCTAAAAAACTTTATTTCAACGATAAAACAGGTTTTGGTAAAGGTGAAGGCGATGTTTTTTTGGATGATCCATTAGAAAAAAGATTTTTGAAAGGTGATTACGGAGAAGCTTTTAAATACTTAGATTCGGCTTTTGTAACGAAGAACGCGTATGCTGTGAAAGCGTTTGATAAAGATTCGCTTTACATAAGTGCTGATACTTTGTTGGCGGTAAAACGTCACGATGTTGATTCGACTTCATTGGTGAAAGCCTTTCATAAAGTGCGTTTTTACAAATCGAATGCGAATGGAAAAGCAGATTCTTTGGTGTACAATCAAACTAAAGGATTGATGCAATTTTACAAAGATCCAATTTTATTTTCTGGTGATAACCAAGTTACAGGAGATTATATCGAAGCGTATACAAATGCGAAAACAGAAAAATTAGACTCGATGAAAGTGTTTAATAATGCTTTTGTGATTGCTAAAGTGGATTCGCTTGTGGAAAATGAATATCATCAAATCAAAGGAAAATATTTAACTGTTCTTTTTCAGGATGATAAAATTGATTTTATAAATGTAGAAGAAAATGCTGTTGCGTTGACGTACATGGATGATACGGATCAAAAAACGAAAGTGAAAGAACGTTATGGAGTTAATATTTCTTATTGCGGAATTATAGAAGTTGATGTTGTAGGAAAAGATGTTGAATTGGTTGCATGTCGCATAAAATCGGACGGAAAAATGTATCCATTGTCTAAATTTCCTGAAGAAATGCGTTATTTACCCGATTTTAAATGGCGAATTTCTGAGCGATTAAATACTTGGCGAGATATTTTTATCGAATCGAAATAATCTTTTCATAAATTAATCGTTTAATTTCTAAAACTATAAATGAAAACTACATCTATCATATTATCTATTCTATTATTATCAAGTTGTTATACATACAAAGCTTTTGATCCTGAGGAATATGCTTTGGAAATGTCTAAAGGCAATAATCAGACGGCTAACTCTAATGAAAGAAGTCGTTCCAGAGCTGATATTGTTGAATTGAGAAGAGAACGCAAAAGTGCTAATGAAAATGCAATTAGTTCATCTCTTTCAGAAAGTAAAGAAGAATTAGCTGCATTAAAAGCTAAAAAACAAGAGAATAAAGAAGAGAAAGTAGTGATAGATCCTTCTACAATTAAAATTTCGGATGTTATCAAACCCGATCAATTTTATAAAGTAGATGCGCAAGGAAAAGAATATACAATAGAGGCAAAGCAATGGAAAGCTGATACCTTATATGCTGTTGTAAAAGGAACAGAAAAAGAATTGAAGTTTCATAAAAATGATATTTCATCGTTCAAAATAAGAAAATTTTCGAAAGGTAAATCAGATGCTCTTACTGTTGCAGCGTATGCAATGGGCGGTGCAGCTGTGCTTTTTTTATTAAAATAAAATGGGAACATTAAAAGAAGGATTTTTCAAATATCAGGCGCAAACAACAAATTTTGCATCTGGTTTTGAAGTCGATTACGCAAAGGGCTCTTATATCTATGGAAAGGATGGAAGAGCCTATCTTGATTTTGTGGCTGGCGTTTCGGTGAATACACTTGGACATAGCCATCCGCGTATCAATCAAGCGATTATAGATCAGGTAAACAAATATATGCATGTCGCTGTTTATGGTGAATATGCGCAAGAAAAACCAGTCGAATTATGCAAGCGATTGGTTGATTTAACACCAGAAGGATTGGATCAAGTTTATTTGGTGAATTCTGGAACAGAAGCGATTGAAGCTTCGCTTAAATTAGCGAAACGTTTTACAGGTCGTCGTCAATTGATTTCTTTTCGTAATGCCTATCATGGGAATACACATGGTTCATTAAGTGTTTCGGGTGATGAACGTAAGAAAGCTGCTTTCCGACCATTGTTACCAGAAGTTTATTTCATCGATTTTAATAACGAAGAAGATTTACAAAAAATTACCAAAGAAACGGCTGGTGTTATTGTAGAAAGTATTCGTGGTGCTTCTGGTTTTAGATTACCAGAAAATGATTTCTTTATCAAGTTGAAAAAGCGTTGCGAAGAAGTTGGTGCATTATTGATTATGGACGAAATTCAGCCAGGATTTGGACGTACAGGGAAATTGTTTGGTTTCGAGCATTTTGGTGTTGTGCCAGATATTGTGGCAATGGGAAAAGGTATGGCAAGTGGTTTACCTGTTGGTGCGTTTATGACTTCTGATAAAATTATGAGTTCTCTTAAGCAAAATCCTCAATTGGGACATATTACGACTTTCGGAGGAAATCCTGTGATTGCAGCTGCAGCTTTAGAATTACTAAATGTTATAGAAGAAGAGAAATTAATGGATGATATTGATCGTAAAGAACAATTATTCAGAGAAAATCTTCAGCATCCAAAAATTAAGAAAATTCACGGAAAAGGTTTGATGTTAGCTCCTGAGTTATCATCGCCAGAATATACGTTGCGCGTTCAGCAAGAATGTATGAATAGAGGCTTGATTCTTTTCTTTTTAATGTATAGCATCGAGAATTTACGAATTACACCGCCAATTAATATTTCGGATGAAGATATTATAAAAGGTTGTGATATCTTAAAATCTGTATTAGACGATTTAGATTAAATTGTATAAACAAAAGAGAATCATAATTGATTCTCTTTTTGTTTAACTCTTTCTTCCATACAACAATATTCTCTTAAAGGAATAAATTGCAGGAAAAGTCTTATAATATTTCTTAATTCTCGTTTTAAATTCTGTCGTAAATAATTCTTGTTGTTCAGTCGTTAAACGTTCCATATAAGGAATCAAGGCAGAACCAGAAATGAAATTATAAAATTCTGTTTCGTCATTTCCGTAAATTGGATAAACTTTCATGTTTATGCTCAAATCCTTCAATCCATTATCAAACATGATTTTCGCATAATCATCTATCGTTAACATAGGTGAATCTCGATGAAAATTATTCAAATAATCCGCAAAAGGTTTTTCTCGTGCTAAATCACTCAAAATAACATTCAATACATTATCTTTTTGACAAGGCATTTGCACTGCAAATTGTCCATTAACATTCAGTTTTGAGATTAATTTAGGAAACAATTCTTCATGATTATCCGACCATTGTAACGCTGCATTACTAAAAATTAAATCCTAAGTTGTATCTGAATTTGCAAAATTTTCAATCGTTTGTTGTTGAAATGTAAGATTGGCTAAATCAAATTCTTTTGACTTTTCAAGCATTTCCTTAGAAGAATCAATTCCTAAAAAATTAGCGTGTTCAAATTTATTAGCAAGAATTGCTGTTTGTTCGCCAGTTACACAACCTACATCTATGCAATTTTTCAAATTATTAGTAGAAATTAAATCCGCTAAATCATAAAAAGGTTGATAACGAATATTTTTGAATTGATTATATCGTTCGGGATTCCAAGGCATTTTATTAAGTTTTGAATGTGATTAAAGTTAATGAAATTTTATAATATTTATGATTAATATAGATTTTAACATATAATTATTCTAAAATGTCGTTTATTTGAATTTTGTAAGAATAAAGATGAGTCAAGAATTAGAAACTATTGCAGATTATTATAATAAAATTAGTTTAGAACAAGCCGAATTGATGAATTCTGCTAACTTTGAACACGATAAAGCGCATTTTAATATTTCTTTGCGCAAATATTGTAGTTTTAAAAGTCCATATAGTCGGCGAGATTATTACAAAATCAGTTTGTTGATTGGTGAAGGAATTTTTAAATATGGAAATAATGAAAGATATATTTCTAAACCAGTTTTATTTCTTCCATCTCCGCATATTTCTTATACTTGGGAATGTAAATCGAGTTTGCAAGAAGGTTATTTTTGTTTATTCAATCAACAATTTTTTTCTGAAAATAAAGAGTTTGACGTCTTCAAAAAAACATCTTTGTTTAAAGATTGGAGTTCTCCTTTTATTGAGATTTCGGATGAACAATTGCCTTTGATTTTGTCTTATTTTCAGGAAATGTATCGTCTTAATCAATCCAATTATCAATTGAGATATTTTAGTATTCGTAATCATTTATCTGCTATTTTTCATTATGTTCTAGAACAAAAAGTTGATGAAATACATGCGGTTGAATTGCCATCAAATGTGAGATTGTATAAGAAGTTTGATGAATTATTATATAAACAATTTCCACTAGATTCACCTGCTCATCCACTTATTTTGAAAACACCAGCTGATTTTGCAACGAAATTAAATATTCATGTAAATCATCTCAACTCATCTGTGAAATCTGTAACAAAACAAACAACGACACAAATTATTAAACAGAAAATAGTTGAAGAAGCTAAAAACCTGTTGTTGTACACTGATTGGGATATTGCGCAAGTTGGTTATACATTAGGTTTTGAGGAACCTGCTCATTTTAATAATTTTTTTAAAAAACATACTTTAACTTCTCCATTAAAATTTAAACAATAAAATTAATTTATTTGATTTTTGTAATTTTTTATTTGTCTTTTTTAATTCCTCAATTTCACATTCATTTTACTTTTGCATAGTAAAAAATGATTTATGTTGAGAGAAGCATCAGAAAAAAGGAAAAAAATTATAAGTATACTTGGTTTCTTTTCGATTCCAATTTCGGGATTTGTAACAGATATCTATTTGCCGTCATTTCCGTCGATGGCAAAATCGTTGATAGTTCCAGAAAGTAGTATTCAATTAACTCTGACTTGTTTTTTATTGAGTTATGGTTTATCTCAATTGTTTATTGGAAGTATTTTGGATGCAATTGGACGATATTATCCAAAAATTGTAGCATTATTTGTCGTATTAATCACAAGTTTAGTTATCGCGAGTACAGATAGTATTCTGTTGATTTGTTTTCTTCGAATTATTCAAGGAATTTCAGTTGCGATTATTGTTATTGCAACTCGAGCACTTTTTATTGATATTCATACACCAGAAAAGGCGAAACATTATTTAGGTTATTTTACAATTGTTTGGTCATGCGGACCTATTTTGGCTCCATTTTTAGGCGGATATTTAGAAAAGTTGTTCAATTGGCATGCAAATTTCTATTTTTTAGCAATTTATGCAGCTTTAATTTTAATTTTTGAATTGGTTTTTAGTGGAGAAAGTATTATTGAAAAGACTAAATTAAATATTAAAAACGTCATCGATACTTATAGAATGATGCTTAAAAATCAATTATTTATAGTTGGAATAATGATACAAGCAGTTGCTTATTCTATTGTGATGATTTTCAATATTATTGGTCCGTTTTTAATTGAAAATACTTACCATTTTAATTCTATTGTGATTGGTTATTCAACTTTAATTTTAGGCTTTTCGTGGATGATTGGCGGATTTGTCGGAAAGAAAAGAATGCATCTTGACTTTAAAGAAAGTATAGCTTTACCTATTATTGTACAATTAATTTTGATTTCTCTTTTGATTATCGCAGGTTTCTTTGTTCAAAATCTATTTGTTTTATTATTCTTTGCGTTTTTCATTCATATTTGTTCGGGAATTTTATTCACATCATTCTTTACTTCAAATATGATGGCTTTTCCTAAAAATGCTGGTGTTGCTGGTGGTTTGATGGGAGGAATGACGTATATTATTACTTCGCTTACAAGTTTTATTATCTCAAGTACTGGTAAAGTTGATACTCAAAATGGGTTAGCAATCCGATACTTTATTTTTTCATTTCTATTATCTGTAATTATTTACGTTATGTATAGAATGAAGAAATCTACACGAAAAAAAGCTATAATCGTATAATTAAATCCGAGCGAATGCTCGGATTTTTAACATATTATTTTCTTTAAATACTCTTTTAAATCTTAAAACCAAATTCTTAAGGTTTATTAAACGTTTAAATTTCTTGTAACTATTACCTTTTTTATGACTTTTAGTTAAAGCTTTCTTAATTATTAAGTAACACCATATTGTGAGGTAAAAAATAATTTTGGGTTTCAAATAAAACATATACATGAAACTTAATTTATTTCAACTATCAGCAGTTGTTTTTGTGATGGGAGCAACTACTGCAGTTTATGCACAGGGAGATTTAGCAGGTATATCGGGAAAAATTACTGATGCTAATGGTTCGGATTTGCACAATGTAACCATTGTTGTGAAAAATGAATCGACAGGATTTACAGCTTCTACGAAAACGAATGAAAAAGGAGAGTATAACTTAAAGCAGTTGCCATTAGGTTCTCCTTATACAGTTACTATTATTTCGGAAGAACATGGTGAGGAGATCTTAGAAGGATATAGTTTGAATCAAGGAGATTTAATTTGGGTTCCGTTCAAATTTACAAATGGAACGACTGAATTGAATGAAGTGATGGTAAGTGGGCAAACTTTAAAAAGTTCTATTAAACAAGTTGGTGCGTCTACTTCTGTATCGGCAAAAGATTTACAAACTTTACCTGTAAATGGACGAAATTTCACTTCTTTAATAGATTTATCTCCGTTGAGCAATGGAACAAGTATTGGTGGTCAATTATCTTCGTCTGTTGATTATACGATAGATGGAATGTCTAATAGAGGTACTATTGCAGGAGGTTCTACTTCGTCTTCTTATTCTATTTCGATGGAAGCGATTCGTGAGTTTAAAGTGGTAACAAATGAATATGATGTAACAAACGGGCGTGCTGGTGGTGGAACAATTAGTACTGTTACAAAGTCTGGGACGAATAAAATGCAAGGAAGTGCATTTTTGTATGGTCGTACAGATTGGCTTTCGAGTCCGTATGATATTCGTGGAAATAAACGAGATAATGAGTTCTCTACTTATCAATATGGTTTTTCTTTGGGAGGACCAATTAAGAAAGATAAAGCGCACTTTTTTGTTGCTTGGGATAGACAAGTTGATAAACGTCCATTATTCATTGCAAATATTAATAATGAAAGTGATGAAGCTTTATTTAATGTAACGCAATCTACTTTAGATCAATTTTTGAGCATTGCGCGTGAAAAATATGGTGTTTCGAATAATCCTCAGTTTGGATCATTTAATAAGAATAAAGATACAAATGCTGCATTTTTACGTTTAGATTGGCAGATTAATGCGAGAAATTTATTAACGCTTCGTAATAATTTTGTACATGAAAAAGATTTATTATCAGAAGGAGATAATACAACAATCAATATGTACGAATCGTATATTGATCGTAAGAAAACTGATAATAGTTTGATGTTATCGTTGAGAACTGATATTAATGATGATATTACAAATGAATTAAAAGTTCAGTATTTTTTAGAGAACCAATCTGTATTAGCATCAAAGGAATTACCAACTGCATCTATTCCGCGTGCGATTGTAGAAGGAATTAGTTCTACGATTAATGGTAAAAATCAGTTTACAAATATTCAGTTAGGTGGACAACGCTTTTCTCCAGAATGGTTTAAAGGAGATGTTGTGCAATTGGTGAATAATATTTATATCAACCGAAATAATATCAAATATACTTTTGGTGGAGATTTCTCGTATTACAGAATGGTAAATGTGTATGGTAGTGAAATGAACGGACGTTTTTATTTTACTGGTATGGACAATTTTAAGAACATGACACCTTATCGTTATGCAAGAGAGATTAGATTGACGGATGATCCTTCTACAGTTATTAATCAACTAAGTTCTGCGGTTTATGGACAAATGGAAACAGAGCTTTCTCCTGGTTTAGACTTAATGGCTGGTTTGCGTGTAGAGAATATGCAATACTTGAATGGTGCAAACTACAATGAAATTGCTGATAAACAATTGGGTGTTAGAACTGATAATAAGATTAATACGTGGCAAATTCAACCTCGTTTTCAATTGACTTGGGATGTTAATCAAAATAGAAAAGATTTCGTAAAATTTGGTGGAGGTATTTTTGGTTCTTCACTTAATCCTTATTCTATGATTAATAATATGTTGTTTGATGGGACCAAGGTTGCTGCGGTAGATATTGAAGGTGCTTTAGTGCCAACGCCAGATTTTATTGGTTATAGACAAAATCCTGATACTGCTCCGGGAAAAGATTTGTTCAATAATCCTAATATTGAAAAATTAATCACAATAAATGCGAATAGTAAAGATGCGAAAGTGCCAACGGTGTATAAGTTAAATGCTTCTTATAACCATTTTTTTAGTGATCGTTTGCGTGTAGGAATTAGTGCTTATGCTAACTGGGCGCGTAACAACTATATGTATGTGGATCGTAATATGGTTGATGAACCATTTTTTAGAATTGCAGAAGAGGCGAATCGTGGTGTTTATGTGCCAGCGTCAACAATAAACCCTACAAATGGAGCTGCCAATTGGGTAAATGGACGTAAAACGAAAGACTTGGGTCGTGTTTTAGAATTAATTAGTGATGGTAAAAAAGATCAATATGCATTTGTGTTAGATGGTACGTATCGTTATTTCAAGGATGGACAGATTTCTGTTTCATATACTTGGAATGATTCGAAAGATAATACTTCTTACAATGGTAATGTTGCGAATACAGCAACGTTGAGTTTGATGGTTGCAGAAGATCCTCGAAATTTAAGTAAAATGAATTATTCTGATACACATTTCCGTCATAAACTGGTTGTGTATGGACAATCACCAACTTTTTGGGGAATGACTGCTGGTATTCGTTTTAGTGGAATAGGAGGAACTCGTTATTCGTTGGCAGTGAATGGTAACATGAATGGAGATTTTGTGAATTCGAATGATTTGGCTTATATCTATGATCCAAATAGTGCATCAACACCAGATTATTTAAAGAAAGGAATTCAGGCAATTTTAGATAATCCAGAAGTAGAAAAACATACAAAAGATTATATCCGCAAAAGTTTTGGAAAAATAGCAGAAAGAAATGGAGGTATTAATGGGTTTGCTGGAACGTTTGATTTGCGTTTAACAAAGAAGTTCAATATTGTTGAGAAGCATAAATTTGAAGTTGGTTTTGATATTTTCAATGTAGCGAATTTATTGAGTAAAGATTGGGGTGTTGGTCCTCGTATTGGAAAGCAAAATATTTATTCAATTAAAAGTTTTGATGCGACAGAGAAGCATTTTGTATATAATGTAAATACTAATACAGGAAAAACAAGTTATGCGTTTAGTCCTTATCAAATTCAGATAGGATTTAGATATAGTTTTTAATTATCATTTTTATGAAAAGAATAATTAGTTTATTGAGTGTTTTAGCCACAGTTGCTGTGGCTAATGCTCAGTTGCATACGGTTGATATTAAGAGTTTTGATGAGTTGAAATCATATTTTGAACAAGATGAAAATAAACCTGTTATTATTTCGGGACATAGAGGAGGTATGATGCCTGGTTATCCTGAAAATAGTATTGAGGCTTTTGAGAAAACCTTGTCTATTATGCCTTCTTTTTTTGAGATAGATCCTCAACTTACAAAAGATTCTGTTCTTATTTTGATGCACGATGATACCTTGAATCGTACGACAAATATGCAAGGAAAGGTAAAAGATTATACCTATGCTGAAATAAAACATGCGAAATTAAAAGATAGGGAAGGAAAGTTGACTGATTTTAAAATTCCGACACTAAAAGAAGCTTTGGATTGGAGTCAAGGAAAAACTATTTTTCAATTGGATAATAAAGGTGTTCCGTATGCAACTTATGTGAAATTTCTGAAAGAAAATCCTTATCCTAATGTAGTTTTAGGTTTGCGAAAAGATGATGAGGTTGCTTATTATGCAAAACATCTTGAGTATGTAATGTTTATGAAACCTTTTCATTCGATGAAAGATGTTGAAAGTTTTGAGAAACTAAATGTTTCGTATGATAGAATGATTGCTTGGATTGGTTTGGAAGTGAAAGAAGAACAAAAAGAAATGATAGCTTATTTGCGTAAAAAAGGTGTTATGGTGATGATTGCCATTGCGCCTTTTACGGATAAATTGCCAACCGATATAGAAAGGGCAAGGGGTTATATTCAGCATTTAATTTCTCGACCAGATATTATTGAAACAGATTATCCTTCGCAATTCATTAACTACAAGTAATTTTATTAAAATATTTAGCAGAATACATCCTATTTGTTTCGAATAGGATTTTTTTTTGGTTAACTAAATTTATTTCAGTTGTGCATTTTTCATGTAAAAAGATTCTTTTCATTTTGTGATTTTAGAGTCTTGGATGATTACAGCCTTATTATCTTCTTGAGAGGCTATTTTCTTCATTTATACAACAAGCTTTGTGAGTTAAATGCTTAATATATGGTATTATATTTTATTTATTTGTAAATTAGTCATTATTAAACAATTACCAATGTGTATTGTTTTTATAAAAGCTGTAGTATGAAGGAAACAGAATTTACATTTTTGGAACTTCAGCAAATCTATGCGGAGTTTGTAGAACGTTATAGTACAAAGGATTTTAAATTGACTAAAGATGATTTGATGACGGATCAAGAGGTTGCTGAATTGTTTGGTATATCTGAAAAGACTCTGGATAGGTGTCGCAAAAAAGGTGAGATTAAGTTTTTTAGATTAGGTTCTAAGAACTACTATTTGAGGAGTTTATTGTTTTTGGATATTTTGAAGAGGTATAATGATTGACAATTTTATGTGGGTCATTTAACTTTAATATTCCTAAGGCTAAATATGATTAGATTATTTTAGCCTTAGGAATATGTTTTTAAGTACTAATGGCACCTAAATAAACTGAGTTTGACACTTGGTCTTCTGTTTGTGAACGGAAGGCAATCCAAAAGTGTAGGGTTTTACCTATTTGAAAGTTGGATAGGCTTAAAGTGTAAGTTTCGTTCATTCGTTCTGTTGCATTTTCAATAAAAAATGTATTGTTTTCGTTTTCTACTGCTACTAATATTTGCAACATATCTGTAGCTGTGTCTGATGTGGGTGAAGCATTGTTCTGCCAGTTTATCTCGACCATTGCGGCTGATACTAAAGTAATAGATAATGGAATGGCGGCTAATAATGCACCTTTGGAGAAACAAATATTTTGGTAATTTGGTGTTATAGTGGCTGTTGAATAGTCTATTACAAGGTTTGTTGTGATGTTGGTAAACGCTTGATTGTAAGAAGATCGCATGCCTGTACGATAACCATAGTGTTTGCAAGCATAGGCTCTGTATGAGGTCATAAAGTCTATGGCAAGTTTCATTCTTTGCTGAACGAGTAATTGTTTTTCTGATGGTGCTTTGGTTCTTTTTTTAGGTCTGATTCTTGAAATCTCGTGACCATTTACATTTGCTACAACTATACGCCCTGTGCGTCCTGAAGAGCCTGCTAAAAGTGAATCATAAATTTTTCCCATTGTTTTATTTTTTTAGGGGTTATTATGCTAAAGTTCAGCAATATATATTGACAAAAATTCTATTTTCTTAAAATTTCTCTAATTGTCAGGTTTTTTCCTTATTTTTCTTTCTTTTTCCTTGGTTATCTGTTTTTGTCTTTTCTATTAATTGATTATCAATTGATTATAAGTTATGTACTGTTTTTATGTGTTTGTTTTTTCGATGATTCTTCGATAGTTCTTCGATGGTTTTATATCTATTCTATATTTGTTCTTCGATGTTTGTTCGATGTTTGTTCGATGAAGTGGAGTAGAAGTTTTTATGTAGAAAATATGTAGAAAATTTTCATAAAGTTTGTTTTGATTGGCTTTGTTTACAAAAAAATATAAGTGCAAATGATGTTATATTGACAAAAAAGGTGCTGCTATATAACTAAAAAATCCGAGCTATGAGCTCGGATTTTTTATGTGTGAATGTATAATTATTTTGCTTGTTTATCAATTTCGTTTTGAATTATTTGCCAATCATAGATTTGGAATGTTTTTCCATTGCTCATAGCAACAAAGAAACCTTTTGGGAATTTAGTTCCAAAATTGAAGTTTATAGCATCAGCTCCGTCACATTCGATAGTAGAAACTGGGATTTTAGCAATCAATTTGTGTTCATTCGGATTTGAAGCTTCACCTTGTCGTTTGTATACATTAAAATAATTTGCTTGTTGATCCGAAATTAAGATATAGCCATCTGTTGCATTGGTTTTATAAATTGCAATTCCTTCGTGGTCGCGTTTAAAATCTTTTTGCCCAAAAAATGCAATTTCTTCGTTTCCTTTTTCTGGATCAGCATAATATTTTCTAATTCCTGCTGTTTCGTCAGCATAATAAATAAAGCCTAATTCTTCGTCAACTGCAATGGCTTCAATCTCTTTATTACCCGAATAATTTCCAAATTTGCGTACTAAAGTTGCTTCTATTTTTCCGTTCTTGTTTTCTAATGCATATTGATGTAGGTATTCGCCACTTACACCGTCTTTACGACCAACGATTGCATAAAACTTGTTGTTTTTGCTTTTGTAGAGCGCAATTCCCATTGGGTCTCGTAATGTTTCGTCTTTGAAAACTTCGACTCCGCCATTGTCAATCAATTTAAAATCTGGAAGCGAAACAATTCTAATTTTATTGTTTGCACGTTCGGTAAGCACTGCAATGTCAATGTTTTTTCCATTCAGAGGAAAACCGTACATTACATCTACATTATTTGGACGATTAAGTGGAACGATTTGGTTTACGATTTTACCATTCAAATCATAGGCATATAAACCGCCCGTCTCTTCTTGTTTGTCTGTTCCAATAATAAGTGATTTTTCTGGATTCTGATAATTGATCCAAATTGCAGGATCATCAGTATCATTTGGTGTTTGCTGTGTTGTAACAGTTGGTTTTACTGCATTTGTAGGAATTGGAGCCAGTTTAGAGGATTCACAAGAAAATAGAATAGTGAAGAGTGATAATGTGATGAATATTTTTTTCATAATTGTTTAGAAATCAAATTTTAGACCTAAAGTAAAACGTGGTTGATAATATTCGAGTTGCATTGTTTGACTCGAAACTCCTTGGTAGTAACGTAAAGGTTGATTTGTTAAATTGTTTGCTTCTGCAAAAATTCGTAATTGCTTCGTGAATTTATACGACGCATTTGCATCTAAAAATAATTGTTTGTCATAGTAACTATCCTCGAAAGCATTTCCACCAATCTCGTCTAAATAAGCGGCAGTATAATTAACCGAAACACGTGCAGAAAACTTTTTGTTCTCGAATGCTAACGAACCATTGAACATGTGTGGAGCTGTTTTAGGTAAATCAAGATCTTTTCTCAAATCACCATCTTCATTGGTAATTCCTTTCGCTTTTGAATCGGTGTATGTATAGTTAAGATAAATTCCCAAATGTTTGAAAAATTCGCCTGGAATAAAATCTAATTGACGCTGAAATGCTACCTCAAATCCGAAAACATTCACGTGATCTCCATTTCTAGCTTGTGTCATTTTCCAATTTTCTCCAGCAGGAACTGGGTTTGCTATGTCAGGAAAAAGCGTTTGGAAATCATTTGTTGTAAATGTATTGTTTTTGTAGGTATAGATGAAATCGTTTAATTTTTTGTAGAAAAATCCTCCCGAAACAATTCCGATATTTTCGAAATAGTTTTCAACCATCAAATCATAATTCATGGCATAGGTCGCTTTCAGATTTGGGTTACCTGCAAAAAGCTCTGCATCTTCTTTCAAAACACTTACAAAAGGCGCTAAACTGTAATAATTTGGTCGTGCAATACTTGTTGTGAAAGCTGCTCTCAGAATAAAATCATTTGTAAATTTATGTTTCAAAGAAAGACTTGGTAAAACATTGGTATAATCGTTTTTGTGCTTGATTTCTCCAATTAAATCTTCTTCATCTTGTACATAATTCCCTGTATAATCTATCGAAGTATTTTCGATACGAACACCAACTATTAAAGATGTTTTAGATGATAAATCTTGATCCCAACGAATATATCCTGCCGAAATATATTCTTTCGCTTTATAGTTAGAGGCTAGATATTCAGAAGGCTCTAAGTTAGATTTGAATAGATTTGTATTGTTTAAATCTAAATTTCCTAATTGATGATTTGAATAGAAATATCCAGCTTGATATTTTTTACCAGCATTGAAACGATTGCTTGACCAATTTACAGGATTTTGAGTACTCAAATTTCCCATTTCATCAATGCTTTCGTACGAATAGAAAATATTTTCGCGCACTTTGTCTTTCAATCGAAGGCGACCACCAAAACGTAAACGTCCTTTCTGATTTGGAATAAGACTTAAGGGAACTCTGAAATTAAGCTTTGCACCAAATTCTGTTTCATCTGTATAATCGTGTTGTTCTGATAATGATCCAACTTTGAATTTGGTCAAATCTTCTGCAGAAGTTGTTGTTACATTTGGATATTTTGCATCAGATAAATCTTCATTAAACGTAACACCTTTTGCACGATAATCAATGTAGCGCTCATTTGGTCTGTCTTCGCTCGCTTTTGAGTAAGAAACAGCCCAATCCATATCGATTTTTGGTGATAATAAATGCTCTCCTCGTAACGAAACATTGTAAACACGTTGATCTTCTAAACGCGTATTTTTATTGCGGTTATTATCAATTCCACCTTTTGTTTGGCGACGTATATTTCCTTTGTAAGTTCCTGTTTTATCATCAAATTCTAAATCGCGATAAGTTACTCTATAACGATTTTCTCGGTCGTCACGCCAATTGTAAATAGCAGAAAGATCAATTCTATTGTTTTCATTAAACTTATAATCTGCCGAAAAAGACGCACTTCTTCTTACGCGTTGAATGTCATATTTACGAATCTGAAATTGTGACAAATAGGTTTTATTTTCATCTTTGTCCCAAACTGCTTCGATATTATCCGAACCAAAATTTTGAACCTGATAACTTCCTGAAACAACCACACCTAATTTCTTGTCAAAGAATCTATTTCCATATAAAAAAGCTGAATTGTACAAGCCTTTTTCGCGAATTGGTGCATAACCACCAGAAGCCGTTATAGAAATACGCTCTTTGTTTGGAACAGCACGCGTAATCAAATTTACAGCTCCACCAATTGCGTCTGCATCCATATCTGGTGTCAAAGTTTTGTTCACTTCGATAGATGAAATCATTTCCGCAGGAATCAAATCCATTTGTACATTTCGGTTATCACCTTCGGCAGATGGAATACGATCTCCATTTAACATGACCGAATTTAATTCAGGCGATAAACCTCTAATGATAATGTTTCTGGCTTCACCTTGATCGTTTTGCATTGTAACTCCAGTCACACGTTTTAACGCATCTCCGATGTTAGAATCTGGAAAACGACCAACTTGATCTGAAGAAATAATATTGGTAATATTTCCGTTATTTTTTTGTTGATTCAATGCTTTTGCTTGCCCTTTTAAATAATCTCCAACTATAACAACTTCATTTAGTTCATTGTAACCTGCGTTTAGAGAAAAATCAATAACGGCTGTTTTATTTTCGGTAACTTCTATTTGTTTTGAAATGGTTTCGTATCCCAAATAATCAATATAAATGGTATAAATACCAGGCGTAAGATTTAGAAATTGATAATTACCATTTTGGTCAGATACAGTATATTTATTGGAATTCTCGATGCGAATTGTAGCTCCTGGTAACGAAAATTGATCGTTAGAATCTATAACTTTTCCTGAGATAACGCCGCTTTGAGCCAAAACGAATGGACCTAGAATGAATAAGGAGAGTTTTAAAAGATGTTTCATTAGAAATTAAATTTCGTCAAAAATACACTTGCTATATATCTTAATTGTTAAATATTTATTAAGAAATATTTAACAATTATAAAATTACTTCAATGATTAGTATGTAATTTGATATTTAATCTAGCTTTTTACTAATTTTAGATGCGTAGTAATTGTTACTTTTGCATGAAATAAAACTTCTGATGTCGATTGCTGAATATTTAAAATTCAATCAAAAAATAAATTATAAAAACGAAATATTAGCCGGCTTAACTGTTGCTATGACAATGATTCCTGAATCGCTTTCGTTTGCAATTTTAGCTGGTTTATCACCTTTAATAGGTTTATATGGTGCATTTATCATGGGAATTGTAACGGCGGTTTTTGGAGGAAGACCAGCGATGGTTGCGGGTGGAGCAGGTGCTACCGTTATCACTTTAATCGCGTTGAATGCTACGTATGGTGAGCAATATATTTTTGCTGCGGTTGCTTTAGCAGGAGTTTTCCAGATAGTAGTTGGTGTTTTCAAATTAGGAAGATTTGTTCGTTTAATTCCTCAACCTGTTATGTATGGCTTTCTAAATGGTTTGGCGGTTGTTATTTTTATGTCACAAATAGAACAATTCAAATCAACTACGAATGGAATAACGAGTTGGTTGAGTGGTACACCTTTTTATACGATGGCTGGATTGACGCTAATTACAGTTCTGATAGTTTATTTCTTTCCGAAATTAACGAAAATTATTCCAGCTTCTTTGGTTGCAATTCTTGTGACTTTTCTATTGGTAATTGGATTTCATATTGATACAAAGACTGTTGGTGATATTGCGAGTATCAAAGGAGAATTGCCAAGTTTTCATATTCCGAGTGTTCCGTTTACGTTAGAAACCTTGAAAATTATTTTGCCTTATTCGATTATTATGGGTTCGGTTGGGTTAATTGAAACTTTGCTAACGCTTACTTTGGTGGATGAGGTGACTGAAACGAAAGGTTCGTCGAATAAAGAATGTTTGGCGCAAGGTGCTGCAAATATTACAAATGGTTTTTTCGGTGGAATGGGAGGTTGTGCAATGATTGCTCAGACGTTTGTTAATTTAGATGCAGGATCTCGCTCGAGATTAGGACCAGCAATTGGCGCAATAACAATCTTGATTATTATTCTAATTGGCGCTCCAGTGATTGAGAAAATCCCAATGGCAGCACTTGTTGGTGTAATGATGATGGTTGCAATTTCGACTTTTAAATGGGGCTTTTTTAAATTAATAACAAAAATGCCAAAATCGGATGTGTTTGTGAGTTTTTTGGTGGCGATTATCACGATTGTGTTACATAATCTTGCTTTGGCTGTTTTTGTTGGTGTTATCGTTTCAGCTTTGGTTTTTGCTTGGGATAATGCAAAACGTATTCGAGCACGTAAATTTGTTGATGAAAATGGACGAAAAATATATGAGATTTATGGACCTCTTTTCTTTGGTTCGACTTCTACTTTTTTAGAGAAATTTGAAATTAATTCTGATCCAAGAATAATTGTTATAGATTTGAAAGAGAGTAGAATAGTTGATATGAGTGCAATTGAAGCTTTAAATATTATTACATCTAAATATGCACAACAAGATAAAATTGTAATTTTGCGACATTTGAGTAAAGATTCTATTCGATTATTAGAAAATGCTAAAAGCGTTATCGAAGTTAATATCGAAGAAGATCCGACTTATAATGTGATGCCAAAATAAAAAAATCAGCTTCTTAGAAGCTGACTTTTTTATAAATATCGTTCATTAATCACATTCATATGATGGATGGAATGACCAGCCATAACATAACCAATTTTCTCAACAGAAAACTCTCGATCACCAACTTTTCCTATTTTGTTTAATGTTTCATCATTAAAAGATTCAAACTGAAAGTAAGTTGCTTTCATCAAATTTGTCCATTCTTTTATCAACTCTTCAGGCTTTCTTTCATTTGCGTTCGAATTCAACACATAGGCATTTTCATCAAAGAAATTCAACGTTTGAGAATCTTCTCTCGCAATATGTTGCGCACGATAAGAAAAAATACGTTCACAATCTATACAATGTTGTATCATTTCTTTGATAGTCCATTTTCCATCTGCGTACGCATAATCCCATTTATCTAATTCTGTTACAATTATTAATGTTTTCTTGATATCAGCAATACGTGTCTGTAAAGCATCTACAACTTCTATTCCATCGTAAATAGAAGTATAATTGTCGTGGTTTATTGTATTCAATTTTCAGTAATTTTTTACAATTTAAGGATAATTTGACTGAGTTATTTTAAGTATTTGTTAAAAATAAACCTTCATTTTTTTGAATTTATTTCCGATTTTAATAAAAAAATACGATTCTTTTAGAAATTTAGAATCTTGTATCTGATAAATTTATTTTCCTGAAAATCGTTGCTAAGTTTGAGTTGGAAAGTAATTTTAAAAACATAGAATATAAGCACATGATTTCTAACTTATCATACTCAAGTGGGGCATCACAATATCCTCTTTTAGGAGAAACGATTGGCGAAAATTTACGAAATACAGTTGCAAAATATCCGCAGCAAGAGGCTTTGGTTTGCGTTGATCAAAATTATAGAGCGACGTACACAGAGTTTTATTCACAAACTGAACAAATTGCAAAATCATTGATTGCTATTGGTTTGCAAAAAGGTGATCGCGTAGGTATTTGGGCGCCAAATCGTGCAGAATGGACGTTGTTACAATATGCAACGGCTCGTGTGGGAATGATTTTGGTTAATTTGAATCCTGCTTATCGCGAAAATGAACTCGAGTTTGTATTAAATCAAGCGGAAATTTCAGCTGTTTTTGCTGCTTTATGTTTCAAAACAAGTGAATATAAAGTGATGTTGAACAATGTAAAAGACAATGCGAAATCACTAAAACATATCATCATTTTTGAAGAAAATTGGGATAATTTCTTGATCGAAGGAGAAGAAATTTCGACTTCAGAAGTTCATCAAATAGAGCAAGCTGTTCAGTTTGATGACGCTGTAAATATTCAGTATACTTCGGGAACAACTGGCTTTCCAAAAGGTGTAACTTTAACGCATCATAATTTATTGAACAATGGATTTTTTATCGGTGTTCGATTAAATTATACACATCGTGATCGTGTTTGTATTCCTGTTCCGTTTTATCATTGTTTTGGAATGGTAATCGGCAATATGGCTTGTACTTCGCATGGTGCTTGTATGGTGATTCCTTCGGATAGTTTTGATCCAGCAAAAACATTAAATGCAGTCGAAATCGAAAAATGTACATCACTTTACGGAGTTCCGACTATGTTTATTGCGGAATTAGAATTACCAAATTTTGATCGTTTCGATTTAACATCTTTGAGAACAGGTGTAATGGCTGGATCTCCTTGTCCGATTGAGATCATGAAGAAAGTGCAAGCTAAAATGAATATGAAAGAAGTTTCGATTTGTTATGGAATGACAGAAACTTCGCCAGTTTCGACACAAACCATTATCGGAACGCCTTTAGAAAAGCAAGTTTCGACGGTTGGAACGGTTCAAGATCATTTAGAAATTAAAATTATAGATCCACAAACAGGAGATATTTTACCTCGCGGAATTGCTGGTGAATTTTGTACAAGAGGTTATTCTGTAATGCAAAAATATTGGAACAATCCAGAAGCAACTGCGCAAGTTATTGACGAAAATAATTGGTTGCATACCGGTGATTTAGCGACAATGGATGTAGATGGATACATTAACATTACGGGACGCATTAAAGATATTATTATTAGAGGAGGAGAAAATATTTCACCAAAAGAGATTGAGGATTTTTTGTACGAACATGAATCAATTTCGGATGTTCAAATTATTGGTGTTCCAAGTATCAAATACGGAGAAGAGGTAATGGCTTGGGTGAAAGTGAAAGATGGTATTACTATAACCGAAGACGAATTGAAGGCTTATTGTTTATCCATCGCTCATTTCAAACGCCCTAAATATTGGAAATTTGTACAAGAATTTCCAATGACAATTTCAGGAAAAATTCGAAAAATTGAAATGAGAGAAGTTTCGATAAAAGAATTAGGTTTAGAAAATGCTCGAAAAGTGAAAACATCTTAAAAAAAGTATTAAAATCTATTTAAAAAGTAGACTTAAAAATAATTATTTCAATTATCTTTGAGTCTATTTTAATTTATAAAAATAAACGATCTAAACGATGTCAAATATCTTATTAATCGAAGATGAACAGGCAATCCGCAACGTTTTGAAAAGCATTTTAATGGACGAAAATCCAAAATGGAATGTGGATGAAGCTGAAAACGGAGCTGTTGGGCTTGAAAAAATAAAAGAAAAAGAATACGACTTAATTATAAGTGATATAAAAATGCCATTGAAAGATGGAATGGAGGTTTTATCGGAAGCGATGGAATATAATCCAGACCTAACAATGGTGATGATTACGGGGCACGGAGATGTTGATTTGGCTGTAGATGCGATCAAAAAAGGTGCGTACGATTTTATCTCAAAACCACCAGATCTTAATAAATTATTGACGACTGTTCGTAATGCTTTAGACCGTAAATCGTTGCTATCTTCGAACAAAGAATTGAAGAAAGAAAACAAAGCATTAAAGAAAAAAGTTGCTAAAAAATATGAAATGATTGGTGATGCTCCTGCAATTGCAGAAGTGAAACAAATTATAGATAAAGTGGCTGCTACAGATGCTCGTGTATTGATTCTTGGTCCAAATGGAACAGGAAAAGAGTTGGTTGCACATCATTTACACGAAAAAAGTAATCGTAATGTAAAACCTTTAGTTGAAGTAAATTGTGCTGCAATTCCAGCGGAATTAATTGAAAGTGAGTTGTTTGGTCACGTAAAAGGATCATTTACTGGAGCTGTTAAAGACAAACAAGGTAAGTTTGAATTGGCAAATGAAGGAACAATTTTCTTAGATGAAATAGGGGATATGAGTCTTTCTGCACAAGCAAAAGTTTTGCGTGCGTTACAAGAAGGAAAAGTATCGCCAGTTGGCTCTGAGAAAGAGATTAACGTGAATGTTCGCGTAATTGCTGCAACAAATAAAGACTTACGAAAAGAGATTGAAGAAGGTCGTTTTCGCGAAGATTTATACCATCGTTTGGCGGTAATTATTATCAATGTTCCAGCGCTTAATGATCGTAAAGATGATATTCCTTTGTTGGTAGAACATTTTGTAAAAGATACGACAAGTCAAAAATCTTTTGATAATTCGGCTTATGATGCGTTGAAAGAATTGGACTGGACAGGTAATATTCGTGAGTTGAGAAATGTTGTTGAACGTTTATTGATTTTGGGTGATAATCCAATTTCGAGAAAAGACGTTGAGCAATTCGTGAAAAAATAATTCATCTCAGATGAAAAAAATTGTCTTTCTTCTATTTATCAGCCAATTCTTTTTATTTTCATGTAAAAAGGATAATGTAGAAGTTGATAAAAGTTCGGATGGTTTATCGCATGAAGATGTATTGTCTTTAGAGAAAAATTCTGTTTTTACGAGCGAAACGCTTATTTACAAAGGAGTTTTTGAAGGAAAATATTTTGGAGATAAAATCGTTTTGAAATTAGCAGATGACAAATTTACTGCTGAATATAAAGGTCAATCTTATGATGGAGAATTGTTCAAAAAGGATGATGGATCGTTGATGGAAATCGATTCGAAAAAGAAAAAATTACCTTTTCAATTTTTACGTTGGTCAGACAATTCGGAGATTATGATTCTCAACGAAGATGGAATGGCTGATGATAATGGTGAAAATTATTTAACAAGAATTTCAGACAAATGAAAATAAAATTTACGTGGATTTTAAGTCTTATTGCAATTACTTTTTTAGTAAGTTGTAATTCTTCTTCAGCCAGTAAAAATGATGAATTAGGAAAACGTTTTTTCGAAAATTATTCATCTCGAAAAGATTACAAAAAAATGTTATCTTTTTACAATGATAGTTTGCTGTACGAAAACGTGGCGCAATATTCAGGAGGTTCTACGGTAGATCCGCGTTATTTATTGAATGATATTATTCGTTGGAGTGATCAAACAATGCAATATGAAAACAATAAATTATTGAAAGTAAATGAATTATTTTCTAACGATTCGATGATTATTGCAAACGGAGAATTTTCGCCTTATACCTATAATGGAATGAAGTTTCCAGCGATGAAATTCACGACATATTTGTATTTAGATCAAAATTCGAAAATCAAAAAACAAGTTGATTGGTTTAATTATCCAATTGAGGATATTATAGAGTTGTATCAATTGCAACAAGGTCAAGACAAAATAAAACTAGATAAACAATAGTTTTTAGTAAATCCAGTTAGAGTTTTTTAACTGGATTTTTTTATTTTTAGATATGATAAGAATTGCCGTAGAAAATGATATTCCTGAACTGAAAAGAATGATGATAAAATTGTTACAACATCATCAAGAGTTTAATGCATTGTATCAAATAGATTTGACCTACAAACATGATATTGATGATTTTTTCAAGGGAATTTTACATCAACAGAATATAAAAATATTTGTAGCCGAAATAGAAAATCAGTTGACGGGATATATTATTTGTTCGAAACATCTTCGTCCGAAATATTTTGTGATTAAATCAAAAGGAAGAATAGATTCGTTGTATGTTGATGCAAATTATCGCAATCAAAACATCGCTTCTAAATTGGTTAAAGAAGCGATAAATTTCTTGAACGATCAAGCATATATTGAATTAGAATTTACAGCTGAAAATCAATTTGCAAAAGGTTTTTGGCTGAAAAATGGTTTTGAGATTTTGAATCATCAATGTATTTTGAAATTGAATTAATATCAAATAAAAAAGCTCCAAAATTTTGGAGCTTATAATTGTTATTTAGCTATTATTGTTCTGAGTTAAAGTAGACTTTATAATAATACATTTTCTTTTCTTCGTCAAAACCGCGCTCCAAATATTCTTCGGCTGCATCAGGATTTGTCAAATCTAATTTGATGTTAATCTTTGTATCTAGTTTTATTTCACTTTTAATTTTCTTTGATTCTTTCATCAAAGTTGGAACTGAAACTTCGAAAGCTTCCACAAATTCAACACGATTATTTTCGCTATAATCTTTCTTATATTCTTTGAATTCGTCAATAATTTCGAAAGGTTTCAAAACTTGATCCTCAAAAATTTCATTCGTTACAACTTCATTTGAATTCAATACATTTATCGAATTTGAGATAAATTCGGCTTGTTGTTTTTTGTCCGTTTTATCCAAAAGAAAATCATTCGAGAAATCTGTAATCAACTCCATATATTTCTTTGTATGGTAATTGTTATCCTTAATCAAATCAATTTCCAAGAAATTTTTCTTCCAATATTCTGACTCCACATTTTTATCATCGATAGAGTAGACGCGGAAACCTTCGTCGCGATAAGCATCAAGAATAAGACAGGCTTTGTCGATTCCTTCTAACTTGTAACCTTTCCAAATGTTGTAATCTAAACCACGCGATTCGTCGAAACGCAAGAATTTTTTCTTATTCTCTAATTTATAAATTCCAATTCCACGACAAGGAATTCCGTCGAACATCATATTCTCGAAAAGCGCAATAAAAACTTCACCACTTTTGATCTGCGGATGCAATGATTTCTCGTATAAATGACTTAAAACTTCTTGCGAAAAATCGATAAAATCTGTTTCTTCATCAAACATTTGCTTGCATTGATTATACAAAACATTAAATTCTAACTTTTCTGTATAATGCGTGAAACGATTAATTTCGAGCGTTTTTTTGAACGGACTTAATAAGAAAGGAACCAATTGTTCTTCCTTAGATTCGTCGTATTCTAGTGTTTTATCGGCAAAAATGTTAGCTTCTTCTCGAACTTTATGTCCAACTTTTTGTAAACTAATAAAGGCGATGTAAGCATTTTTAACGTCAATCATTTTATATAATTTCTTAAAAACAAAAGTAATCAATTCACAAATCAATACAAACGATGTCAGGAATAAAAATATTTAACAAAATTGTCAAACAAAATTGTTAATGCAATTCCTTGAATTTGAATAGCTTATAAATTATTTTGATTATTATAACATTTTCTATGGTTTAAACTTATAATTATGGCACGGAAATAGTATTAGGAGAAATGTCTTAATTTATTAAAAAGTTGGATGATGAAAAAAATTAGATTTACACTTTTAGGAGTAGCTTTTACAGCCATGTTAGCTGTTGGTGTAAATGCTCAAGATAGAGGTCAAAGAGGTGGTGAGAGAAGTTCTTCTTCAAGAGAAGCAACTTCAAGAAGTCAAGGAAATGGACGCTCTGAAATGGCTAGAACAGAAAATAGAACTAGTCGTATTGAAGGAAATAGAACAGAAAGAATAGATCGCGGTAATTCTACGAATGAATCTTGGAAAAACTCTACAAATAGAACAGAAGGTGAAACTAGTACACGTATAGATAGAAATAATACTGCTATTGTAGGTAGCAGACCAAGTTCTAATAAAGATTGGAATAATAGTAGAAAATAGCCAAGGAAATCAAGGCAATAGATCTGAGAGTTTAAAAAACAGAGATTTCTACAACAATCCAGTTCGTATAAATTCTAGCTCATACAACAGAGGAAACCGACCAGTTTCTAATGTGAATGTAAGAAACTATAACAAGTATTCGTATAACAGTTATAACTTCTACGGAAACAATGGTATTTACTATCGTCCTTATAACAATGGATATGTGAGATATATGCCATATGTAGGATTTAGAATTAATATTTTACCAGTAGGTTATGTAACAATTAATATTGGTAATAGAAATCCATATTATTTCTACGAAGGTGTTTATTACAGCCCAAATAGAAATTATTATGAAGTAGTTCAAGCTCCACTAGGTGCTATCGTATATGCGTTACCAGCAGGATATGAAAGAGTAGATTATGGAGGAGAATATCTGTATGAATTTGGAGGTGTTTTGTACCAAAAAATTTACAATAGAGGAACAAGAGCTTATCAAGTAGTAGGTTATTTAGATTAGTATAGGTTTTAGTAGTTAAGTAAAAGCCCAAACAGATTGTCTGTTTGGGCTTTTTATTTGTAGCGAAGAGCAGAATCGAACTGCCGACCTCAGGGTTATGAATCCTGCGCTCTAACCATCTGAGCTACCTCGCCTAAATTTTAATTTTTGCAAAGGTAATTTTTTTTTGATTTTATAACAAAACTTATTTTGATTTTCTTTGGTAGATACAATTCATTTTATATCTTGCGACTTCAATAAAATAGAATTATGCCAAAAAAGAAATATCAAGTAGAATTTTCAATCAAGTCTTCACCGTCTTTGCTATATAACTATATTTCAAACCCTTCTGGTTTATCAGAATGGTTTGCAGATAACGTAAATTCTCGTGGAGAAAAATATACTTTTATTTGGGATGGACACGAAGAATCTGCATTTTTGATGAAATCTAAGCAAGATGGATACGTGCGCTTTCAATGGGAATATGATGAAGATACAAAATATTTCTTCGAATTAACAATTGTAGAAGACGATTTAACGAACGATGTATCATTAGTTATTACAGATTTTGCTGATGAAGACGAAGTAGAAGAATCAAAACAATTGTGGGAAAGTCAAATTGAAGATCTAAAAAAAATCTTAGGATCTGTTTAAAATCTATTATTTTGAAAATTAACTTAGGTGGCGTTATTGTCGAAAAAGCAAATGCAGAAATAGGAATTCAGAACAGAGCTTTTCGTAATGGTGATGCTGTAAAAGAAATTTTGCGATTTGTAAATGGTGAAATTATTGATTGGGAAGATCATTATTTCAATTTAATGGCTTCTATGCGTATTTACCGCATGAATATTCCGTTAGATTTTACACCAGAATTTTTTCAAGAACGAATCAATTTATTAGCAGAAGCAAATCAGACCAAATCAGGGAAAGTAGAATTTTTTGCGTTCAGAAATGATGAGGAAGATTATCTAAAAGCATCCATCAATTATTTGATTTCCATTGAAAATAGTGAAAATGATTGGGAGTTTTTACAAGCTGAAAACGAAATTGATGTTTACAAAGATTATGCGATCAATACTGCATTTTATTCACTCGTGAATACGTATCGTCCAGAAGAAAATATTGCAGAAATCTATCGTTTAGAGAATGATTATGCTGATATTATTTTGGTAAATGCAAACAAAAAAATGGCGCGTTCTTTACGAGGAAATATTTTTGTTGTGAATGGAGAAACGATTCGTACACCGAAAAAAGAAGAAGGTGTTATTACTAGTGTTTTGAGAAATAATTTCATTACAAAAATTAATAAAGCCGAAGAATTTAAAGTAGAAGAAGTCGAAATTTTTCCATTTGAAATTCAGAAGGCAGAAGAAGTTTTCATTTTGATTGATGGAATTGGAATTTTACCAATTACCAAAAATCGTAAAAAAGAATACACTTTAGACAAAACAAAATCGATTTTTAAGTATTTATAATTGATTAATTCATAGAAGGATCAGCGGGGGTGTTTAGCCAAATTAAGTTCTCACCTCCAAGCTGTTTCATCAATTTTTTCCACAAATCAGCATCCCAACGCTCAAAAATATCAAAATCCAAATCCGTTACAGCCCACGAATTATTGTTTAATTCATCTTTGATTTGCTTTGGTGCCCAACCACAATATCCAATAAAAAATTTGATTTCTTCTTGAGTAATCAAATTCTGATTTACTGCATCACGCACATCTTCATATACGCCAGACCAATATAAATTTTTAGTAATTTTTTCACTATTTCTGATTAAATCAGGTCGTTTGTGAATATAATAGATGTTTTCTTTATCGACAGGTCCACCTTCAAAAACAATAGATGCAGACTCCATTTCAGATACAAAAATACTAATCGGAATATGAGAAGAATGATTAAGAATAAAACCAATACTTCCAGATTCTAAGTGTTCTGTAATTAAAATTACACTTCTCTGAAAAATATCGTTACTTAATGTTGGTTTTGCGACCAAAATAACTCCTTTTTTTATACTTTTGATAGACATTTTTGTTTCGGTTTTGTTACGTGAAATCTTAACGAAATATACAATTAGCTGTTTAAAAATATAAAATAATCATTAATGAAACAAGATTTAAGTTATAAAAGAAAAGTTTACGAAAAACAGTCGATGAATTTTGATTCGTTAAGAGAAAATCCGATCGAACAATTTCGTGATTGGTTTCTGCAAGCTGAAGAATCGGATGGAGTGGATGAAGCAAATGCGATGTCTGTTGCAACGATTGGTGAAGATGGATTTCCGAGAACGCGTGTTGTTTTATTGAAAAGATATACGGACGAAGGTTTTATTTTTTATACGAATTACAACAGTCAGAAAGGAAAAGCTTTATTAGAAAATCCGAAAGTTTGTTTGTCATTTTTTTGGCCATTTCTAGAAAGACAGATTATTATAAAAGGTGTGGCTGAAAAAACTTCGGATAATAATTCGGATGGATATTTCGAAACACGTCCAAGAAGTAGCCAGTTAGGCGCTTGGATTTCGGCGCAAAGTTCTGTGATTGATGAGCACGAAGATTTAGCGACAGAGGAATTGGAATTAGAAAAAAAATACGAAGGAAAAGAAATTCCTCGTCCAGCACATTGGGGAGGTTTCTTGATTCGTCCAACTGAGATAGAGTTTTGGCAAGGACGTCCAAGTCGTTTACACGATAGAGTTCGTTATGTTTTACAAGACGATTTTGATTGGAAAAAAGAGCGTTTAGCACCTTAAGATATAAAACAAAAGCCTCTAATTAAGAGGCTTTTGTTTTTGATGTATAGTCTAATAATGGTTCGTATTCTTTTAGGAAAGCAGCTTTTTTTTGAAACAATAAGTTATTTGAAACTTGATCTACAAAGTATAAATTTTCGATTAAATTTTCAAAAGCATTGTTGTTATAACCTGTAGAGTCAAAAAAGAAAATCCAATCTTCATCTATAAAATATTGTGCATTTTCAATTTCTCGAATAGTTATTTTTTCCTTTGCGATTTCACTTTGTAGAATATCTTTTGTTACATTTTTAAGTTGCTCTATTTGATTATTCAAAACTGTTAAAGCTTCGATTCTTAGCTTTTCATGAATGGGTTTTGTTGCAAAATTAATATGAGTTCTAATTTCATTTACCAATTGAATATTTGCTGATAAATCTGCTTCAACTTTGATGCAATCTTCTAACAAAATAGTTTTTTGTTCATCTAAATTAGATTTGAAAAATATTTTGATATTGTCTAAATATTCTGAGAACTCAGCTTCTTTTTCCTTATTTATTTGCTCTAATTCTTCTTTAACTTTCAGTACATCTTGTTTTTTATTGTAAACAACATTGTTGTATTTGAATGGTTGCGGCTTTTTTTGACCAGTAAAAAAATCTAATTGAAGTAAATCAATTTGTAAAGCTAAATATTGTTTTGCAACTAAAATATTTTCATCCGAAAACAATTCATTCGTAGGAATATTTTGTTGTTTATTCGTTAAATCAACTTCTTTAATTCGATCAAAAGGTAAATCATAATTTGTAAAAAAATGATTGTAAACTTTAGGGTAATTGTATTTATTATAAATGGTTTTAAACGTTTCAATAAATTCTGAATTATTTATTTCATTAACACGGTATAAATTTAATTGAAAGAAAAAATTGAATGTAAATTCTTCTTCAAATTCATTATTTTTTTGAAGTAATGTAATTGCTTTTGGAGATTTATCTATTTCAGAATGATGATTTGTAGACGCTATATTTGCCAAACGTTTGTCCATTTCTGGATGTGTCGACCATAAATCTTCAAATTGTAGTAAAGAATGATTTTGATTAAATTCATTAATTCCAACAATAGCTAAATTATTTTCTAAAAAAAGTTCGTAATCATCGATATAAAAGTCAACTAATTGATTCATGTTTTGATAAATATTAGTCGAAAACTTTTTATCATCTTGTAAATTTGTATAAAAATTAGCTAATTCTTGGTAAACAAATTGATACAATTCTATTCTCAATAATGGTTTGCTCATCGTCTCAATTCCCACAACATTTGTTGCAATTTGATCAGCATGAAATTCCATTTCTCGACTTAATTTTAGATAATTGAATTCTAATTTTTTGTGAATTATTTTCAAAATAGATTCAATCATTTTATTGTAAGCAACAGCGCCCATTGAAATAAAACCAACAATTCCATTAATTTGGCCTAAATTATCAACATCAAATTTTAAGGTTTGATTACTGTATAAAATATCTTCCATAATTTTGGTCGCATTTCCAACATGGCTACCAATTGTCATTGATTTTTGAGAAAAATGCCCAAATTCGTGCGCAATAATTCCTTTTAACTCATTTTGAGAAATACCATGAAGCAAACCAACGCCAATGGATAAGTTTTTTCTTGTTGGAAAAACTAAACTTTGCAAATTGTTCGAATAGGAAACATATGCATTTACATCATCAATAATAAATACTTTTTTGGGATGTTTTGTGCCAACTTTATCTGCGGTTGCTTTTATTAATTTGAATAATTCTGGTTGATCCGTTTCAAAAATTTCAATTCCATTTGTAGCTGTTTTTTTGAAAATATTTAGAATAAATTTAATATTATAGTAAACGATTAAACCTCCTAAAGCCAACAGTCCCAAACCTAAAAAAATGGTAATCCACATTGGTTTAGCAATGACGATAGCGATTCCTCCACAAACACAAATTATGAAAATGATGATGCTCAAAATTGTAGAAAAGAAGAGAGTAATCAAGAAAAGAGCAATCCATACTGCCGATTTTTTTTGCGCCTTTTTGTACGTTTCGGAAACGTTTATTTTAAAAGAATTCATAGTGTTAATTAAAGTTTCGAATATAAAAAAACCTGATGAAATTTCATCAGGTTTTTTCTATATCATTTTATTGTTGATTATTTATTAAACTCTTGTGCAGTTTTACGAATAATCGCTAAACATTCGTGTAATTGTTCTTCGTTCATCACTAAAGGAGGAGCGAAACGAATGATGTTTCCGTGTGTAGGTTTGGCTAATAATCCGTTGTCTTTCATTGCAACACAGAAATTCCATGCTGTTTCAGATTCTGGTGTATCGTTGATTAAAATTGCATTTAATAAACCTTTTCCACGAACTGATTTGAATAATGGAAATTCTTCAGCCATTTTCGTGATTTCTGTTCTAAAAATTTGTCCTAATTTTTCAGAATTTTCAGCTAATTTTTCGTCCAAAACAACTTGCAAAGCTTCTGTAGCAACAGCCGCAGCTAATGGATTACCTCCATAAGTAGAACCGTGTTGTCCTGGTTTGATGACATTCATTATTTCATCATTTGCTAAAACTGCAGATACTGGATAAGCTCCACCTGAAACGGCTTTACCTAAGATTAAAACATCAGCATCAATATTTTCGTGATCGATTGCCAACATTTTTCCTGTACGTGCGATTCCTGTTTGAATTTCGTCCGCGATAAATAAAACATTATGTTGTTTACATAATTCTTCACAAGCTTTCAAATATCCTTCAGAAGGTACATTAACACCAGCTTCTCCTTGAATTGGTTCTACTAAGAATCCACAAATTTTATCTGCTTTTTCTTCTAAAATTTGTTTCAAAGCTTCAACATCATTGTATTCTACAGCTTCGAAACCACTTGTGTAAGGATTGAAATTTTTACGTGCATCTTCATCATTCGAGAAAGAAATAATAGTAGTTGTACGACCATGGAAATTGTCTTTACATACTACAATAATCGCTTCACCAGTTGGAATTCCTTTCTTTTCGTAACCCCATTTACGAGCAATTTTTAGCGCTGTTTCTACAGCTTCTGCACCCGTATTCATTGGCAATACTTTATCGAAACCGAATAATTCTGTGATAAATTTTTCGTATTTTCCTAATTCCGCATTATAAAAAGCACGAGAAGTTAACGTTAATTTTTCGGCTTGATCTTTCAACGCTTTAATAATTCTAGGATGACAGTGACCTTGATTAACAGCTGAATAAGCTGATAAAAAGTCGAAATATTTTTTTCCATCAACATCCCAAACGTAAACACCTTCACCTTTTTCCAATACAACTGGAAGTGGGTGATAGTTATGCGCTCCGTATTTTTCTTCTAATGCAATTAATTCTGCTGATTTTTCCATGTAATGATTTGTTATTGTTTGTTCGTAATATTTTATAAAAAAACCGACAAATAATGGTCGGTTCTATTTCGTTTCTAAATTTTTCTCAATTAATTGAATATCTTTTCCAAAGAATTTTTTTGCCACTTTTATAATATTATCTGTATTGTCAGAAATATAAAATGTATAGTTTGCAACAGTATCTTTCGCAGCCAATTTTCCTTCTTTTGCCAATTGATAAATTACTTGATTCACGACAATTAAAGGTGAATTTACGATATCAACTTTTCCTTCAAATACTTGATTGATTTCTTTTTCCAGATGTGTATAATGCGTACATCCTAAAATAATCGAATCAATTCCTTCTAATTTTTTGTTCAATAAATACGTTTCTAAAACTGCTTTAGAAATCGTAGAATTTGTAAAACCCTCTTCGATAACAGGTACTAAGAGAGGAGTAGCCATTTCAATAACCGTAATATGTTTATTTCGACGACGAATTGCTTTCTTGTACGCGCCCGAATTTACAGTTGCTTTTGTTGCAATAACACCTATCTTTTCTCTTAATTCGAACGAAACTTTCTCCGCAACAGGCGAAATAACATCGATAACAGGAACATCTTTTCCTGCAGCTTCTCTAATTTCTTTCAACGAATTAGCGGTTGCAGAATTACATGCAACTAAAATCGCTTTACAATTATTGTCTATTAAAAAATTAGTAATGTCTACCGAAAATTGTGTAATCGCTTCTTTCGATTTTTCTCCATAAGGCAAATTTTGAGTATCGCCAAAATAGATCAAACTTTCGTTTGGTAGCAGACGTTTTATTTCTTTTGCAAACGTCAAACCACCAACTCCAGAGTCGAAAACACCAATTGGTCTGTTATCATTCATATCGCAAATTTAACAAATTAATTGATGTAAAATAATCTAGAAGCAATTCCGTCTGCGAAAAATTTTGCTTCGGGTTTCAAAATAATTTTATTTTCTTTCTTTTCGACTAAATTTTCGTTGATTAATTGATTGAGTTCTTGATGAAAAGAATTAACTAAAGGTTGAGAAAATTCTGAATTAATTCGATTTAAATCTATTCCATAAATTGTTCTCAATCCTATCATTATCATTTCATTAAATTTTTCTACTTCATTTAAAACTTCAATTTCTTGAGGTAGATTATTTTCGTTGATAGCTTGTATGTATTTAGAATTATTTGCAATGTTCCAAGCACGAGTTTTTCCGTTATAAGAATGCGCAGAAGGTCCAATTCCTAAATAATGAATTCCTTTCCAATAATTAGAATTGTGTAAAGAAAAATACTCTTCTTTTCCGAAATTGGAGATTTCATATTGAATAAAATCATTCGAAGTTAAAGTGTCAACTAAAAGTTGAAATTGTTCGTTTTGACGATCTTCATCAACCGGTTTTGTGATTCCTTTTTTGATTTGATGATCTAAAATTGTTTTTTCTTCGACTGTTAACGCATAAGAAGAAATATGTGGAACATTCAGCTCAATTGCTTTTTGCAAATTTTGCTTCCACATTTCGTTGGTTGTGGTCGTAGAACCATAAATCAAATCAATAGTGATATTTTCGAAACCAAAATCTTGCGCCAATTTTATCGAAGTTTCAGCTTCTTGTGCATTATGTGCGCGATTCATTAATTTCAAATCTTCTTCAAAAAATGATTGAACACCAATCGAAAAACGATTAATCGGAGTTGATTTTAAGAAATTAAGTTTTTCTTTATTCAAATCATCAGGATTCGCTTCGAGTGTAATTTCCTTTAAATTTTTGGTTGAATAATTTTTATAAATCGTTTCGAAAATACTTTCTAATTCAATTTCGGACAGGATAGAAGGTGTTCCTCCTCCAAAATAAATCGTTTCTAAAGGTGTTGAAATTTCATCTTTTCTGATCTCAAGTTCTTTATTAATTGCTTGAATTAAATTTGATTTATGTTGAAGATTTGTCGAAAAATGAAAGTCGCAATAGCTGCATTTTTGTTTACAAAACGGGATATGAATATAAATTCCTGCCAAAATATTATGATTTGAAGCAAAATTATAATGAAATTATAGGCTAAAAAAATTGTTATAAAAAAAACTAAAAATTAATATTGGTTTTGTAAATAAATCTTATATCTTTATCAACGAAAATAAAATACTATGAATAAAGGAACTGTAAAATTCTTTAATGAAGAAAAAGGATACGGATTTATTAAAGATGACGAATCAGGAAAAGAGTACTTCGTACACGTTTCTGGTTTAACAGACAAAGTAGCTCAAAACGATAAAGTATCTTTTGACTTAGAACAAGGAAAAAAAGGCATCAACGCCGTTAATGTGAAAGTAATCTAATTAATATATTATCTCAACATATTTCTTGTAAGCGACCTATTTAGGTCGCTTTTTTTATTCTTTGATTTCGTCGCTATTTTGATAAAACTCTGCATCACGAAGCAATTCATTCACGAAATGATACAATCTTCCTAGCTGATATTTTGCCAAATAATGACCATATAAACTCGCTAAATAGGTTCCTAAAGTAATCAATAATGCAATAGGAATACTCCAAATCCATACACTATTTCCTTGTACAATATATTCGGAAACCGCATAAGAGCCTAAGGTGATAAAAATAGCTCCGCTCAAACCATACAAAAATGCGAAAAATGTCCAAACATTAGAAGGCGGACCAATAATTCCTCTTACAACCAAATAGTTAGGATGATCATCGTCATCTTCAATTCTGATTTGTAATTGCGGGTGCCAATATTTATCCTTGTCTTTGCGGACACGAATCATCGCAACTTCCTGATTGGCATAACCTCCGTATTCAGTAGAATTTGTTTCAAGGTGTTTTTTGATTAAATCAATAAATTCTTGTTTTGATAAATGCGTAAAAACCTTAAAACGTGGTCGGCTTAAAAGAGATTTAATTGGAACTTTTTGGCTCATATTCTATTACTTTCTTTAAATTTACAATAAATGTTTAGATTATGACAAAAATCATTTCTGATACTTATGAGAAAATTTATGAAATAGTTCGTCAAATTCCCGAAGGACGTGTTTCTACTTATGGTTTGATAGCAAAATATATAGGAGAAAAATTTTCTGCGCGTGTGGTTGGCTATGCGATGAATCATGCACATAATCGAGAAGATGTTCCTGCGCATCGTGTTGTAAACAGAAATGGTTTGTTAACTGGAAAACATCATTTTAATCCTTCGAGTTTGATGCAGCAATTGTTAGAGAATGAAGGTGTGGAGATTATAAATGATAAAGTGATTAATTTTAAAGAAATTGTATGGGATCCGAATGAATCTCATTAAAATCTGTAACAAAATTTACTTTCTTCTTACTAATTTTACAAATCAAATGATATAGAAAATGGAATTTTTATTGCAAGCTCAAGGCTTAACAAGAAAATATAAAGATAAAGTTGCGCTTAATAATTTTAGTATCAATATTCCACAAGGTTCTATTTATGGACTTTTGGGACCAAATGGTGCTGGAAAAACGACTTTTATTCGTATTGTCAATCAAATTACAGCGCCAGATAGCGGGACAATTTTGTTGAATGGAGAACCTTTGACGAAAAAATCAATCGGTCAAGTTGGTTATATGCCAGAAGAACGTGGTTTGTACAAGAATATGAAGGTTGGAGAACAGGCACTGTATTTTGCAAAACTGAAAGGTCTTTCTTCTGCGGAAGCTAAAAAACGTACCGAATATTGGTTCGAGAAACTTGATATGATGTCTTGGTGGAACAAGAAATTGAGCGAGTTGTCGAAAGGAATGGGACAAAAAGTTCAGTTTGTGATTACAGTTATTCACAATCCTTCTTTGCTGATTTTTGATGAACCTTTTAGTGGTTTTGATCCTGTAAATGCACAAATTATTGCGAATGAAATTCTTGAATTAAGAGATAAAGGAACGACAATTATTTTTTCGACGCATCGTATGGAATCTGTAGAGGAAATGTGTGATCATGTTGCTTTGATTAATCAATCGAATAAAGTATTAGATGGAACAATTGAAGAAGTTAGAAATCAATTTAAGACAGGGAAATTTTCGATTCAATTGAATGAAATTCCCGCTGATTCTCTTCAAAATTTAGCGAATGAATTTGAGATTTCGGATGTACGAAACGTTAATCAACGAACTGAATTTAATTTGTTGTACAATAAAGAAACACCAACCAATGTGATTTTAGATAAATTGATGCAAGTGGGGCAAGTTCATCAATTCAAAGAAATTATTCCTTCGATGAATGATGTGTTTTTGGAAGCCGTCAAACAAAGTTCAATTCCTAATCTTTAAGCTAATTTTCAAATGAAAAATATATTTTTAGTTGCACAACGCGAGTTCTTTTCTCAAGTAAAAAACAAAGCGTTTATTGTTATGACTTTTCTTTCGCCTTTGTTGATTGTTGGAGCAGGAGCGGTGATTTTCTTTTTGAGTTCTGCAAATAATTCCGAAGTGAAAAACATTGCAATTGTAGATGAAAGTACAGAGTTTGTAACCTCGTTTAAATCGACTAAACAAATGATGTTCAGTATTTACACGCCTCAAGAATTGCAATCAATCAAAGATACACTGAAAGGAAGCGAATATTTGAATGCGATTCTTCATATTCCGAAAAATACAGATGGAAATTATGATAATATTGAGAAAAATACTGAATTAATCACAAATGGAAATCTTGGAATTACTGATCGTGAAAAACTTTCGAGAACGATTAGTGATAAAATAGTAAAAGAAAAACAGGCAAAATCTGGTATTGACAAAGCGGCTTTAGAAGCTTCTAAGGCACGTGTTAACCTGAATGTTTTTAACGTTACAGACGGAAAAGAAGATAAAGGAATGGAGTTGAAAATCGGATTATCGATGTTTTTAACTTACATTATTTTCATGTTTGTGATGATTTATGGTGTAAAAGTAATGCGTTCTGTGGTTGAAGAAAAAAATAATCGCGTTGTAGAAATTATCATTTCTTCTGTAAAACCTTTCGAATTAATGATGGGTAAAATCTTAGGAACGACAATGGTTGCAGTCACGCAATTTGCTATATGGATTGGAATGACAATGGGGTTATTGATTTTATTTCCAACAATTGCTGCTTCAAGAATGGATATGTCGCAACAAATGATGAATCAAGCACAATTAGCTGAGACTAATCCAGATATGATGCAAAAAGTAACAGAAATTAGCGAAGTATTGTTAACGTTTAATTATCCGTTAATCATTTTTGCTTTTATTGCTTATTTTATCTTGGGATATTTGTTCTACAGCTCTGTTTTCGCGGCAATTGGTTCTGCGGTTGACAATGACACAGATACGCAACAATTTACATATTTTCCTTTAGTTCCGATGATGATTGGACTTTACGGAAGTATGACAACTTTCGAAAATCCTGATGGTCCAGTTGCTTTTTGGTTATCAATGATTCCATTGACTTCTCCCATCTCAATGATTACTCGAATTCCGTTCGATGTTCCGATTTGGCAATTAGCTTTATCCTTATTTTTGCTGTTAATCAGTACAATATTTATGGTTTATATTGCTGGAAAAATCTATAGAATTGGGATTTTAATTTATGGTAAAAAACCAACTGTGAAAGAAATGATTAAATGGGTTTCTTATAAAAACTAATTTTACACAACTTATAAAACTAAAAAAAGAGCTTGATTTATCAAGCTCTTTTTTTAATCGTCTATCGTATCTTTTTTGATGATTTTCGTATTATTTGGTACTTTTCCGTATAAAAAGTCGAGGTATATTTTACTGTAAGAATTAAATAATTGAAGTAATTTGAAATAATTTACATCATTCAATTCTATTTTAGATTCGGTATTTGTTAATGCATTTTCAATGAAATCTCTGATTTTGAATTTCGGAATTTTTAAATCATTTGTGAAATAATCTTCACCAAAATAATTCTTAATTTTTGTAATTTTATCGTATTTATCTTCATAATCAAGCAATGCTTTTCGTTGTTTGGCTTTACCAGAAAAAACATCATAAATACGCCCAATATCCAATCTCGTCAACGTAATATCTCCACTCAAAAATCCAGCTTTCAACGAAGATGTGTCTTTTATAGGTTTGATATCAGGATTAACACCAAGACTTTTATAAAGTTTTGTTACAACATCAGCTTTTTTTCCATTTTTGACATCTTTTTCAAGAATTCCTGTCAATTTTTGACCAATATATGCGGTATTCAATTGAATTGTCTGTACAGCTAAATGCACTACAATTGTTTGTTTATTGAACAAATTTGGTCTTAAGATAATTAGTCGATTTTCGTACCAATCAGATTGTATTTTTAGCGTGTCATTTACTTTTGCTTGAATAAGAAAAGTTCCTGTAAAATTAGAAATTGTTGTATGATTTGTTCTCAGATTTGTAACGTAAACTCCTTCTGCTGTATCGTCAGAATCATCAATGATAATGTTTCCCTGAATCCATTTTTCTTGTGCGAAAATAAAATTCGACAACAGCAATATTAGAATGGTAAATAGTGATTTCAATTGTTCGTGATTATACGTTTAATTATTTGTACGAAGATAAGTCTTAATAAATTAGCATCAATTTTGTTAACGTTTATTGGCTAAATTTTAAAAATCTATTAAGAATTATTGATTTTTGTTTTGATTTAATTCATTCAAATAATCTTTCGCATAAGATTCTAAATCAATCATTATCGTACCAAATTGTCTGCTCAAAACTTTTTCTTGAAGCGGATAACGCGCATTAACATAATATAAAAATTCTTCTATTTTATATTCAGGAATTTGTAATTGATTTGTATAAAAATCTGTAGGATAATAATGTTTAACTTCTTGAACGAGAGAAAGTTTTGTTTCGTAATTACGTACACGACGTTGCTCACGATAAAATCCATTCATATGACCAATTAATCGAACAGGATTTAAAACATCCATTGGTTTGAACTTCGCAATATCTCTTTTAGGTTCCAAATCTCGTAAACGTTGATCAAGACCCATTTTATCGTACAAATCTGTTTTATTATCCTTGTGATATTTAGGTTGTAAAGGACCTTTACCAATTGTAGCACCGCTTAATTCAATCGTTTCAATATCCAAATGTGCTTGTAAAAAACCTTTGTTGTAAATGTTTTGATTGACTACAATTTTTCTTGGAATCAAAAAATCTGCTTCAAACAAAATCGTGTCACCAACATTTGCTTGAATAGAATAATAGCCTGAAGGACTTGTATATGTCTTACTTTCTGACGTCAGATTTTCTATACGAGCACCAGAAACTGAGGAAATATAATCGTTTCCCTCGTCTACAACCACAGAACCAGTAATCAACTTATTTTGCGCAAAGCTGATGAATGGAAAGATAAATAGCGTGTATGTTAACCAATATCGCATGGTAAGATTTAACCTTTTATTTTTTGTTTCATTTTCGACCAACGATAATTTCGGATAAATTTCTCTTGATCTCGATTTACCATTTTTTTTGTACCATTAATTTTAGCTTCAAAAAAACCTTTCAAATAATACAAAATATATGTGGGTTTCTTTTTACGTAAAGCCAATTTTGTGCCAGCAATTAATGTAATCCAAAATCCATAACCTAATGCATAATAAGCCGCACCTTGTTTGTAAAGCGCCGATTTATTGTAACTCGCGCCAGTTGGTTTTAGATGTTTGATGTGTAAAGATTCGTCTGTAACAACTTTCCAACCATAATATTTACACAACAATTCGTCTACTGTATCCCAACCCATATGTGCGCGTAATCCACCAATTTTTTCGTAACAATTTTTTCTATACGCCTTAAATGCGCCACGAATATGGTCTTTATCTGTCAGATTTTCAAGAATCCATTTTCCGTCCTTATCAATATACGCAAAACCACCAACCATTGCAATATCTTCCTCATGATTAAAATGAGTTAAAATAGTCTCAAAATAATTGAAAGGAATATCTAAATCAGCATCCAATTTAACAATAATATCATAATTAGGATCAATGATTTCGTAACCTTTCAAGAAAGCTTGTATCACTTTGCTTCCTGGCTGATGTTCACCTTTTGATAAGATATTTCTTAATTTGATGAACGGATATTTAGCTGTAAATTCTTCTACAATTTGTTGTGTTTTATCGGTTGAATGATCATTTACAACAATCACTTCATATGGTAAAACAGTTTGATTAACGAGAGAATTTAGCGTAATCGCAATAAAATCTTCTTCGTTATGTGCAGGTATAACAATAGAGTATTTAGTAAGTAAAGTCTTTTTTTCGTTCTGCGTAGACAGCATAATATCTTGGTGTAATTCTTCTTAATAAGGGTCTTATTCCCAGTTTGTTTGATGGATGCGTCCATTTGTGACGATGTATTACATTCCATCCAGCTTTTTCCATTAACATGTCAAATTGCCAATCTTCAAATTCGTGATAATGTACATCTCGCGCATCATTTTGATTACGATAAGCAGGCGAAAACCACAAACGCATCGGAATTGAAGCTAATAATTTATCTCCAGGCAAATTTCTTAGCACTTCCATTGGATTTACCAAATGTTCTAAAATTTCTAAAGCCGTTACAAAGTTAGCATCATAATTTTGCAAATCCTTATAATAATAGTCCAAATCGTCGCCATTTGTATTTTTTACATCAAAACCATTTTCCAACATCACATCTGTAAAAGGATTTTTGATTCCTAAATCAAGAATTTTATCAGTAGGTTGAGCAAATTGTTTCAGCAAAGCTAAGGTTTCATTGTATCTTTTTTGTGGATATATTTTGTACATTGTGTTAGTTGTTTTCGGATGATAAATTTAATCATCTATTTTAATATTGCTCGTTTCTATTTTAAATTTTTTTATTGCAAATTTGCCAGATGAAAACGATTGGATATTATCGATTACGAAACAAAAATAAAGTAGAAGGTTTTGCGAAGGAGATAGATGGAGTGACCTATTTTAAAGGTTATAACGAGTTTTCTTGGCACGAAAATGCTTTACAATTTGATACCATAGATATTGGAATAGATATATTGGATAAACGAAATCGACGATTATTTACCAATGATATTGTGTTGTATAAAGTCTCTAAAAAACCATTCTTGCGTACAGGTTTTGTCGTTTACGAACCAAAACTGAAAGAATTTGGAATCGTAGATCAACAAAGTTTTCATTTTACACCTTTCTATGTTGAAGGTTTGTGTTTATTCGATCATGATAAACTCGAAGTAATTTCTCATTTATTTACGAAGAAAGAGGTTTCTAAGTAAGTTTAACGAGATTTTTCCATTAATTAAATTTGAAAGAAAGCAAAATTGACTGTACATTTGGGTCGTGAAACTATGGGCAACTAAAATTTTTATTTTTTTTTATATAACGACTTCAACTCAATTTTGTCAGTTATATAAATTGCCTGTGTTTATTTCTCATTTTATTGAACATGATAAAGGAGGAGATTTTTTGGATGAAATGAAAACTTTTTTAGTTCATCATTATGGAGGACATGAGGTTGATGCGGATTGGGAAACTGACCAAAAATTACCTTTCATGAAAGTTGAGTTTGTTCATATCGACTTTTTTTTCTCTCCTATAAAACTCTTTGATATTTTACACTTAGATAAAGAAATTTCTACCACTTCAATCAAAATATTTGATGAAGATTTCTTATATACTCATTATTTAGATTCTATCTGGCAACCGCCAAAACAAGCGTGATTTTTTTTAGATTTATGATAGATTGATTCTTTCAATTTATCCAATTTCAGCTATTTACAACTTGTATTTAGCACATTTTTAATCTATACAATTTTACGATGTTAAATAAAATTATTGATTTTTCAATCAAGAATAAATTTATCGTGGGTTTGTTTACGTTGGCTTTGTTGATATTTGGTATTTACGATGCGACAAAATTACCCATTGATGCACAACCTGATATTACATCTAATCAGGTTCAAATTATCACTGTAGCGCCTTCTTTTAGTGCAGAAGATATTGAGCGTTTAGTGACTTTTCCTATCGAACAAGCTAATTCTAATATTGGTGGGATTACCGAAATTCGTAGTTTTTCTCGTTTTGGATTATCATTGGTAACCATTGTTTTTGATGACAATACAGATGTTTATTGGGCGCGACAACAAGTAAGTGAACGATTGATTCAGGTTCAAAATGAGATTCCCGAAGGTATTGGAGAACCACAACTTGGTCCAATTTCGACAGGTTTGGGCGAAATCTATCAATATGTTGTTCGTCCCGCCGAAGGTTACGAAGATCAATATGATGAAACTGAATTAAGAACAATTCAAGACTGGATTGTTCGTCGTCAACTTTTAGGCGTTCCTGGTGTGGCAGATGTGAGTAGTTTCGGAGGAAAATTGAAGCAATACGAAATTGCAATTGATCCGCAACGTTTACAATCTTTTAGTCTGACAATTAATGATTTATTTGATGCACTGAGTGAGAATAATCAAAATACAGGTGGAGCTTATATCGAAAAAGGTCCTACTTCTTTATTCATCCGTTCTGAAGGTTTAATTGGTAACATCGAAGATATCGAAAATATTTTGGTCAAACGTTCGCAAAGTGGAACACCTATTTTATTGAGAGATGTTGCAGACGTAAAAACTGGCTTTGCTACGCGCTATGGTGCAATGACATATAACGATACAGGTGAAGTTTCTGGTGCAATTGTTATGATGTTGAAAGGAGCAAATAGTAACGAAGTGGTTAAGAATGTACAACAACGTATCGAAGAAATCAAAAAGACATTACCTGATGGAGTTGTTATTGAACCTTTCTTAGACCGTAAAAAAATGGTTGACAATACTATTCATACGGTTGAAACGAATTTACTTGAAGGAGCCTTAATCGTTGTCTTTATTTTGGTACTTTTCTTAGGTAATTTACGTGCTGGTTTTATTGTAGCTTCTGTCATTCCTCTGGCCTTATTATTCGCGATTATTATGATGAATATTTTTGGTGTAGGTGGAAACTTGATGAGTTTAGGCGCATTAGATTTCGGATTGATTGTCGATGGTGCTGTGATTATTGTAGAAGCGGCGATGCATCAGTTAGCACACAACAAAAAATTTGGGTTGAAGAATAAATTAACGCAAACTGAAATGGATCAAACAGTTGGTTCTTCAGCTAAAAAAATGGTGAATTCGGCTGTTTTTGGTCAAATTATTATTCTAATCGTTTATTTACCAATTTTTACTTTACAAGGAATAGAAGGAAAGATGTTCAAACCAATGGCGCAAACAGTTGCTTTTGCTCTGATTGGTGCATTTATTCTTTCGTTGACTTATGTTCCGATGATGACTACTTTATTCTTAAGTAAAAAGAAGAAAGTCAAACCAAATTTATCGGAACGTGTAATGGCTAAAATTGAGATTTTCCATAAGAAATATTTAATCAAAGCCTTAAAAGTTCGTACTCTTATTTTAGCAATTGTGCTTTCTCTATTTGCTATTGCTGTTTTTGTGATATCTCGTTTAGGAGGTGAATTTATTCCAGCTTTAGAAGAAGGCGATTTTGCTGTAGAAGCACGTATTTTACCAGGAAGTAATATTACGACAACAATAGAATACACAAATAAAGCAGCTAAAATATTGAAAGATCGTTTCCCTGAAGTTGAAATGGTTGTGACAAAAATTGGGAGTGGAGAGATTCCTACCGAGCCAATGCCAATGGATGCAGGAGATATGATTATTGTATTGAAACCAAAAAAAGAATGGACTTCTGCTACAACTTTTCCAGAATTATCGGATAAAATGAGTAAAGCTTTGGAAGATGTTCCAGGACTTTCAACAGGATTTCAATTTCCTGTTCAGATGCGTTTTAACGAATTAATGACAGGAGCACGACAAGATGTGGTGGTGAAAATATTTGGTGAAAATTTAGATAGTTTAGCCAATAATGCAGATAAATTAGGAAAAATAATCAATACTGTAAAAGGAGCGCAAGACTTATATATCGAACCAATTAATGGAATTCCGCAAGTTGTGATTGAGTTTGATCGCGCTTTATTAGCGCAATATGGATTGAGTATTGGAGAAGCAAATCGAATTATTAATATGGCTTTTGCAGGACAATCTACTGGAATGGTTTTCGAAGGTGAAAAACGTTTTGATATGGTGGTTCGTTTAGCAGAAGATAAACGCGAAAATATCGAAGATATTCGAAATTTATTGATTCCTACTGCTTCTGGAATTCAGATTCCATTGAATCAACTGGCAAAAGTAGATTATAAAAATACGCCAAATCAAATTCAGCGCGAAGATGCAAAACGTAGAATTGTTGTTGGATTTAATGTAAAAGGACGCGATATAGAGAGTGTTGTTCAAGAGTTGCAACAAAAGGTTGATGCTCAAGTCAAACTTCCTACAGGATATTATGCGACTTATGGTGGAGCTTTCGAAAATTTGAATCATGCAAAAGCTCGCTTAGGTATTGCTGTTCCAGTCGCCTTGGTTTTGATTTTTGTGTTGTTATTCTTTGCATTCAAATCAATCAAAGAAAGTTTATTAATTTATACAGCCATTCCGCTTTCTTCAATCGGTGGAATACTATTCTTAGCTGCGCGAGATATGCCTTTCAGTATTAGTGCTGGAGTTGGATTTATCGCCCTTTTTGGAATTGCAGTTCTAAACGGAATTGTATTAATCTCAGAATACAATCGACTACGTGATAACGGGATTAAAAATACAACTCGAATTGTTATTATGGGAACACGAACTCGTCTTCGTCCCGTCCTAATGACAGCCGCTGTAGCCTCTTTAGGTTTCTTACCAATGGCTCTTAGTAATGGTTCGGGTGCAGAAGTTCAACGTCCATTAGCAACTGTTGTTATCGGAGGATTAATGGGTGCAACTTTTCTTACCCTTTTTGTTTTACCAATTTTATATGTTATGTTCGAAAATATTCATTTTAAAAAGAAATCAACTCATCATAAATCTATTCCTACAGCTATTTTATTCGTTATAGCTTTGTTTGGATCAACTGCCAATGCGCAAGAGCGTATGAGTTTTGATGAGGTTGTTAAATTAGCTGACGCGAATAACCTCGAAATTAAACAAGCAGAATTGACTACTGTTTATCACGAGAAAAATGTATTTACCAATCGTTCGCTTTCACCTTTAGATATAGCTGCGGAATTTGGACAAGTGAATTCGGGTGAATTTGATAACAAATTTACTATTTCGCAATCGTTTCAATTTCCTGTGGTTTTTAAACGCCAGAAAGCTTTGAACGAACAAATGATCAGTACTTCTAAAGCAAATGAACAATTGACGAAAGTTGAAATTAAACAACGATTAGCCAATTTGTATGTCAATATGCAAAATACAGAATATCAACAAGATTTATTGAAAGAAAATGAATTGATTTACCAAGAGTTTTTGAAGAAAGCAAATTTACGTTTGAAGAAAGGTGAATCAAACCGAAGTGAGGTTTCAACGGCTATTATTCAGTTGAAATCGATTCAAAATCAATTGAGATTAGTTGAGAATGAATTAGAAAATGAATCAAGACAAATTCAATTTTTAACCAATTCATCATTCAAAATTTATCCAACAAAAGATGGTGTAAATTGGAATGAAATTGCAGGATTATCTGTTTCAGGTACACATCCAATGTTAAAATTAGCGGAAGAAAATATTCAGACTTCAACGTTGGAAACTGAAGTTGAAAAATCGAAAAAAGTTCCAGTTTTAACAGTTGGATATTCAAATCAAAGCTTTTCTGATTTGGACAAAAATCGATACAATTCTTTTCAAGTAGGAGTTGGCTTACCTTTGTTTAATAGAGGAATTAATTCGTCAATCGAAGCCTCAAAAGTTAAAACTGATCTTGCAAAACAAGCGTATACTTTACAACAATCGAAGTTGCAACAAGATTTTGATGTATTAAAAAATAAAGTAAATGCTTACGAAGAAATAGTAGGGGATTTTGAACAAACGCAACTTCCTGCTGCGAATGATTTACAAAAAACAATTAATCGTCAATTACTAGAAGGAGAGATTAATTTTTTGGATTGGGTGATTCTGAATAATCAAATCATCGAAGTGAAAACAAAGTTTTTAGAAGCAAAGAATCTACGTAATCAGGCTTATGCCGCAATGACTTTTTATACTGCACAATAATATGAAAAAATATATCTTAATGCTTTGTACATCTCTTGTTGTGATGAGTTGTAACAAAGAAGAAACAAAACCCGAAGTAGAGCAAAAAGCAACTATTTCTACCTCAATTTTAAAGTTGACAGATGCTCAATTAAAGAATTTTGAAATTGATACGACCTCTTTACGTCATCAGAATTTACCTACAACTATCCGGTTGAATGCAAAGACGGCTGTAACCCCAGAGAATACTATTTCTATCACCAACGCTTTTGGTGGTTATGTGAAACGAATTGCACTAATTCCAGGAAATTATGTGAATAAAGGACAAGTTTTAGTGGTTTTAGAAGATCCGCAGTATATTCAAATGCAAGAAGATTATCTCACAACAAAAGCTTTGTTAGAGCAGGCTAGTGCAGATTATGTTCGTCAAAAGGATTTGAATGCAGAGCAAGCAGCAAGTGACAAAGTGATGCAACAAGCGAAAGCGACACGTCAATCGTTGATGGTAAAGAAAAGTTCCTTGGAACAGAAACTAAGATTAATGAATATCAATCCTTCCTCAGTTTCGTTGAGTAATATCCGACGTACCATCAATGTTTATGCACCGATTAGCGGAATGGTGAGTCAGGTTTTTGCGAATACAGGACAATATATTTCGCCAGCAGATGCGATGTTAGAAATTATTAATCCAGATCGTTCTTTGTTGAATGTAAAAGTATTTGAAAAGGATCTGAGTAACATTCAGATTGGTCAATTTTTGAAAGCTTATACCAATGCAAAACCAGATCAAAAGTTAGATGCGCAAATCACCTCAATTTCAAATCAAGTGAATGAAGATGGAACGGTTGATGTTTTTGCACGAATTACGAATGCGAATGGTACGCGATTAACAGCGAATATGTATTTCAATATCGAATTGCAAGTGAATTCGCTTGACGCGAATGTTTTACCAGAAGAAGCTGTAATTCAGTTTGAAGGAAAAGACTATGTGTTCGAAAGACAAACTAAAAATCAGTTTCGATTAGTTCTTGTAGAAATAGGAGGTTCTGCGAATAAAATGATTGAAATAAAATCTCCTCAAAATTCAGGAAAAGTCTATGTTTCGAAAGGAGCATATAATCTTTTGACTGCGATGAAAAATAGTGGAGAAGGAGATTAGACTTCGAATTATTGAATATAAAAAACGAGCAATTTATTGCTCGTTTTTTATTGAATTTTGTTCTTTTTAAATTAAAATCCAATTAGAAAATTTGCTATATTCATCTCATCTTGATCAATTTCATTAATTTTGGAAAAATGGAAAGTATATGCAAATTTTAGTAATCGAAGATGATAAGCGAATTAGCGATTTTTTAATCAAAGGATTAGAAGAAAATGGACATTTGGTTACGCTTTGTAAAGATGCGGAAACTGTTTTAGATGAATTTCTTACGATTCAGTTTGATTTGATTATTTGTGACATTATGTTACCAAAAATGGATGGAATTCAGCTTGTACAGACACTTCGTTACAAAAAAATATTCACTCCAATTTTGATGTTAAGTGCATTAAATACAGTTCAAGATAAAGTTTCGGCTTTGGACTATGGTGCAGATGATTACATTACAAAACCATTTCATTTCGACGAATTATTATCGCGAATCAAAGCTTTAACGCGTCGTAATCAGTTTCGTTCACAAGAAATTCCTGAAAATAAATTGATTTTTGATGACTTAGAAATCGATTTGGATCAATACAAAGTTTTTGTCAATCAAGAAGAAACAGAGCTTTCTCCTCGTGAATTTAAGTTGTTGAATTATTTAATCGAAAATATAGATAAAACCGTTACTCGTATCCAAATTTTAAATGCTGTTTGGGGAATAACATTCGATAATCACACCAATGTTGTGGATGTTTACATTTCGTATTTGCGTAATAAAATAGAGAAAAATGGTATGAAATATATTCATACAGTAAAAGGCGTTGGTTATATGTTTAAAGCTTAAATTATGAAATTAAAACACCGATTAGCGCTTTATTCAGTCGTTATTTTCAGTATCATTATTCTGATTGTTTCTACAATTATTTACTTTTCTTTTTATACCGAAATGGAGAAAAAAGAGATCAAATCATTGCAGAATAAGACGCTTTTGGCTTCTATTTATTATTTGGAAAAGGACGAATTACCTGTTTTAGAACACAATAATATAAAAAGTCAATTAGAGAAGACGATTTCACGAAAAAATATTTTAATTGTTGATCATAACAACAAAAAGTACAAAGGAAATATGTCTTCAAACAATGATATTTCAACCAATTTTATAGAAAGTATTCGTGCCAATAAATCCGATTTTTTTACAAGTAAAGATTTCTTTTATAACGGAATTTTTTATCATGATAACGAAGGTGATTTTGTTGTAATCACGCGTGAATCTAAACAAGAATTTAATGAACAAATGCAATCGTTACTTCAAATTTTGATTTCGGTTTCATTGGTTGGGTTGATTTTTATTTATCTATTTTCTAATTTTTTAGGAGTGATTGCTTATGAGCCGATTACAAAAATTATTGAACAAATAAAAGAGCGTGATGCGAATAATTTTACTGAACCTTTAAAGCTCAATAAGTCGTATGCTGAGATTGAGGATTTAATTAAAACTTACAATCATTTTATTGATCGAATAGCGCAAACTTTTAATGTACAAAAGAATTTTATCGATTATGTTTCGCACGAGTTACGAACGCCAATTACTGCATTATTAGGAACTTTAGAGGTTACAAATCATAAAAAAAGAACGCTCGAAGAATACGAAAACGTGATTGTGCAACTGAAACAATATACCAATGATTTGCAAGAAACGTTAGACCAAATGATGTTACTTTCGGGAGCAAAAACGAGTTTTGAATTTAGTCAAATTCGAATTGATGAAGTAGTTTGGCAAGTGATTGAAAATGCAATTTTGTATCATCAAGCGCGCATAAATGTGGATTTACAAGTCGTAAATAATCTATTGTTAACCATTCAAGGAAACGAAAAATTATTAGAAGTTGCGTTGAATAATTTAGTAAGTAATGCAATAAAATATTCGAACAATCAACCGATTTTAGTACAGTTTTTGGAAATCAATCACCGTTTACAAATTCATATTTCCGATTTGGGAATTGGTATTTTAGAAACCGATATCAAACAAATTAAACAAAACTTTTTTCGAGGAAAAAACACGCAAGATTTTCAAGGAAAAGGTATTGGACTTTCGATGGCGAATATTATTTTTACACTTCATCAAATTGATATCGAAATTGTTCCAAATAAACCTAAAGGAACGATTGTTAAACTCATTTTCTAATCTACTTTTAATCTAACTTAAAACTCGCCTTAATCTTACACTTTTACTTTTGAATTTTCAAAAAGAGTAGAAGTGAAGAAGATCTATTATACTGCAATTCCAATTATTTTTGCGATGCAAACACAGGCGCAAAACGTAACGTTGGACAATTTAGAAGCCGCGTTTTTACAAAAAAATTATGCGCTAATTGCGAATAAATTCAATGTTGACAGAATTGATGCTGAAATTATTCAGGAGAAATTATGGCAAAATCCAACGTTGAGTATTTCTGAGGTTAATCTTTGGAAAACTTATAATGTAGAAGAACAGCCTTATTTATTCGGTAGGTACGGGAAAAATCAACAAATTTCTGTCGAATTAGAGCAATTAATTGAAACGGCAGGTAAACGAAAAAAGCGTGTTGCGATTAAAGAATTAGAAAAGAATTCGGCACTTTTTGAGTATGAGGAATTGTTGCGTGAGCTGAAAAAAGAATTGAGACAAACATATTTTTCGTTGGCGCGTATTCAATCTGAAAAGAAAGAATTGCAAAATAGTATTGATTTATTTGAACAGATGATAACGCAATATCAGCGACAAGCTGATTTAAAAAATGTTCCGAAAGCTGATTTTTACAGACTTCAAACAGAATTAATCGGTTTACAAAAAGATCAAATTGAGCTAGAAAATCAAGAAATTGAATACATTAATAAACTTCGATTGTTAACGCAAAACTCAGATTTAAATGTAAATGAAATCGATTTTTCAAGATTCAATTCTCATTCCAAATCAATCCCATTCAATGCTAAACAATTAGCAAAAGAGCAAAATATAGCGTTAAAAAAACAAGAAAATGAAATCAATTTAGCTGAAAAACAATTGATTTTAGAAAAAGCGCAACGTACACCAGATTTGGCTTTTCAGGTAAATTATGATCGTGGTGGAAATATTATGCGCGATTTTGTAGGTGTAGGTGTAAGCATTGATTTACCGATTTTCAATACGAATAAAGGAAACATCAAAGCTTCAGAAATTGTACTGAATCAACAGCAAATTACGAAAAATGCGCTACATTCTGAATTAGATATTTCGATCGATCGCATTCAAAATCAAATTAATCAATTGAATAAAGCACTTATTCAGTGGAAAAAATTGAACAATCAAGAGCAACTAACCATGATTGACAATTATAAAAAACATCTCCAAAATAAACAAATCACTTTACTAGAATTTATTGATTTTACGCAGGCTTATCGCGAATCTCAAAAAGCTTATTTGGATTTATTGGAAAATTATCAAAACACATTCGAAGAACTAAATTATATCGTTGGACAAGATTTATAAAATGATGAAAAAAACTTTTTATTTTTTAGCTGCTTTTACTTTGGTTTTAAGTAGTTGTAACAAGCAAGAGGCCCCGAAAGAAGCGGTAAAAGAAGACAAATTTTGTTTGAACGAGCAATTGAAAAAGTCAACTGAAATTGTAGCTGTTTTAGAGCAGCCGATTCACGAACAATTAACCTTGTCAGGAAAAATTGAATACAACGAAAATGACTTGGTTGGTTTTAAAAGTTTGCTACAAGGTGTGGTAGATAAAGTGAATTTCGAGCTAGGAGATTATGTGCGTCAAGGTCAAGTTTTGGCAGTTGTAAAATCGAACGAAGTGTTGGATTTGGTACAGCAAAAGCGTTATCATCAAAATCAAATGGATTTGATTCGAAAACAAATCAAGTCGAAAAAAGAATTGTTGAATGATGGAATGGCTTCTCAACCCGAAGTTACAGAGGCAGAACACGAATTACAATCAACGCAAATTGAAATTGATAAAATCAATGCAACCTTGAGAATGTATCGTGCGGTTGGCAATGGTCAATTCCAGATTTTATCACCTAAAAATGGTTATATCGTTCAGAAAAACATGAGCGTTGGTCAATCTATTATTTCAGATTCAGAAGATAATTTATTTTCTATTTCTAATTTGAAACAAGTTTGGGTAATGGTAAATATTTACGCCAATAATCTGCAATATGTAAAAAAAGGAGATGCTGTAAAAGTGAAATCTATGGCGTATCCTGATCGAATTTATGTTGGAAAAATTGATAAAATATACAATGTGTTTGATGAAAATGAACACGTTTTGAAAGCGCGTGTTGTGTTAGAAAATCAAGATTTGAACTTGATGCCAGGTTTGAGTGCAGATATTATTATCGATAAACAAAATATTGTAGGAAATGCATTTGCGATACCAAACAAAGCCAAAGTTTTTGAGAACAACAAGGAATATGTGGTGGTATATAAAAATGATTGTACAATGGAAATTCGAAAAATTACGACGATTGGTCAGAATGAAGAATTCACATTTGTTAGCGAAAAGTTTGCTCCAAATGAGAAAGTTATTTCTCGAAACGCTCTAATGATATTTGAGGAATTAAATAAATAATAAATGAAAAAGTTAGTACAATCAGTCGTAACTTTTTCGTTACGAAATACAACCTTTGTTTTATTTGCTGTATTTGCATTACTCTTTGCAGGTATATTTTCTTTAAAACATACACCAATAGAGGCATTTCCGGATGTAACAAATACTAGAGCTCGTATTATAACACAATGGCCAGGAAGAAGTGCTGAGGAAATGGAAAAATTGGTGACTCTACCAGTTTCAAAAGTAATGAATAGTATTCCGCATAAATCTAATATTCGTTCAATTTCTCTTTTCGGATTATCTGTTGTAACGGTTCAGTTTGAAGATGGAGTAGATGATTTTTATGCACAACAATATGTATCGAATAAATTGAGTGGAGTTGATTTACCAGAAGGAGCTGATGCAGATATTGAACCGCCTTCTGGTGCTACAGGAGAGATTTTTCGTTATGTGATCAAAAGTGATTTACCGATCAAGGAAGTTACCGCGATACAAGATTGGGTAATAGAACGTGAATTGCTTTCTGTATCAGGAGTTGCAGATGTTGTAAGTTTTGGTGGAGAAGAAAAAACGTATGAAATTAAAATTAATCCAACAGAATTAAAGAATTATAATTTATCGCCTTTAGATGTTTATGAAGCAGTTTCTAAATCAAATATAAATGTTGGTGGAGATGTGATTCAGCAAGGAGATCAAGCTTATGTAGTTCGTGGTGTTGGTTTACTAGATAAGATAGAGGATATCGGAAATATTACTGTCGCTCTAAATGGTTCTACACCAATTTTGATCAAAAATGTGGCAGATGTTGTCATTTCGAATAAACCACGTTTGGGGCAAGTTGGTTACAATAAGCATGATGATATGGTAGAAGGAATTGTTGTGATGTTGCGTGGTGAAAATCCATCCGAAGTCATTGAAAATCTGAAAGCGAAGATTGAAGAATTGAATACAAGAACTTTACCAGATAATGTGAAAATTGAAACAGTTGTAGATCGTACCAAATTGGTGGATAATACAGTACATACGGTTTCTAAAAATATTATTGAAGGTATTTTATTGGTTTCACTAATTGTTTTTGTTTTTTTATATAATTGGAAATCAACACTTATTGTAGCTTCGGTTATTCCGCTTTCTTTTTTGTTCGCAATTATTATGTTGAAAATACAAGGATTACCAGCGAATTTAATTTCAATGGGGTCACTGGATTTTGGATTGTTGTTAGAAGGAACTTTGGTAATTGTAGAAACAGTTTTTGTTGCTTTAGCTACAATGCAACATAAAGTAGGAGCAGAACGTTTCGCGAAAATGAGTAAAATGGGCGTTATAAAGAAAAGTGCAGGAAGTGTAGCTTCTTATATTTTCTTTGCTTTACTTATTCTTATTGTTGCTTTATTACCGATATTCTCATTCCAAAAAGTGGAAGGTAAAATGTTCTCTCCTTTAGCATTTACATTAGGATATGCATTATTAGGATCTTTAATATTAAGTTTAACTTATGTTCCTGCAATGTGTAAGTTGCTTTTTAAGAAAAATATGGAAGAGAAAGAGAACTTTATTACTCGATTTTTTCAGAAAACTATTTTCGGATTATATGAAACCGCATTTCGTTATAAAAAAGCAACAATAGGAATCTTTTTAGGAATTTTAGCTCTTTGTTTGTTTAAATTCTCACATTATGGATCAGAATTTCTTCCGAAATTGAATGAAGGAGCAATTTACATTCGTGCAACTTTACCAAATAGTGTCAATTTACAAGAATCAACTCGATTAACAAAAGAGATGAAAGAGTTGATGCAGAAAGATTGTGATGAAATTGATTTTATTTTAACACAAACAGGTCGTCCAAATGATGGAACAGATCCAACAGGATTCTTCAATATTGAATTTAATGTTCAATTAAAAGATGAAAAAGATTGGAAGCGCAAGATTTCAAAAGAAGAGATTATTCAAGAGATGCGAGATAAACTAAATCATTATCCAGGAATTGTATTTGGATTTTCGCAACCCATTCAAGATAATGTCGAAGAATATGTAGCTGGTGTAAAAAGTTCATTAGTTATTAAGATTTTTGGTGATGATTTGTATGATTTAGAAAAATATGCAAACAAGGTCGCTACTTCTATCGAAAAAGTAAATGGAATAACGGATATCAATGTTTATAAAAATATTGGTTTACCTGAACTTAGAATAGAATTGAGTGATTCAAAAATGGCGAAATATGGTATTAGTACAGCGGATGTTCAGGCAGTAATTGAAATGACAATTGGTGGACAAGCAGCTACTAAGTTTTATGAAAATGATCGACAGTTTGATGTTATTCTTCGTTTTCAGGAAGCTTATAGAGATACTCCTGAGAAAATTGGAAATATTTTGATTCCAACAAGTAATGGGAACAATGTTCCTTTGCAGGAAATAGCTACAATTGGTTATCAAACAGGACCTGCTTTTATTTATCGAGAAGGAAATAGTCGTTATATCGGTGTAGGATTCAGTATAGAAGGTCGTGATCTAGGAAGTACAATCGATGAAGCGAAGAAAGTAGTGGCTAAAGAAGTTAAATTACCGAAAGAAAACTATATGGAATGGGCTGGTGAATTCGAAAGTAAAGAACGAGCGGCAAAACAATTAGCAATGGTCGTTCCGATTTCGTTAGTTTTGATTTTATTATTATTGTATACCAATTTCGGAAATGTAAAAGACACAGCGATAGCTGCATTAACACTGCCTTTTGCTTTTATTGGAGGATTTATTTCGCTTTGGGTAACAGGAACCATTTTTGGTATATCTGCGGGAATAGGTTTTATTATTCTTTTTGGAGTAGCAACGATTGATGGAATTGTTCTAATTGGTGTTATTCGAGATAATTTAAAGCATAAAATGCAATTAAAAGAAGCAATAGTCAATGGTGTTAAAAGTAGAATACGCCCTGTTGTGATGATTGCGCTTATGGGATCGATGGGATTATTACCAGCAGCACTTTCTACCGGAATGGGATCAGAAATTCAAAAGCCTTTGGCAATTATGATTGTAGGAGGATTAATTATTTGTTTAATCTTATCCTTTACAATTCTTCCAGTTGTATTTTATTATGCATATAGAAAAGAATATCAACAAAAATTCCTGAAATAATTTGTGTAGTTGTTTTATATAAAGGAGTTTTTATCAAAAGGTAAAAACTCCTTTTTTATTGATTATGAATGAGTAAATCTAGAATAATTAATTATAAAGTAGAAGACCACTTAGAACCAAACGTTACGTTACCTTCTTGAAGTACAATATCTGAATGTAAAAATTTTGCGGCATCTGCTGACTTTTTCACTTTAACGCTACTTCGTTCCATCATCTCTTTTTCATATTGTTGTAAAACTTCTTCACGTAAATTAATCTGTTTATTTTGAATATTATTATAAGCTGATGTTATTTTTTGTGCTAACAATAAAGCATCTAATAAAGCTTGATTTGCACCTTGTCCTTTAAAAGGACTCATAGGATGAGCTGCATCGCCAATTAAAGTGACAGAGCCAGCATTTTCTAGTAAATTTGACATTAATAAATCTCGATCATAAACGGGGTATCCAGTGATTTGTTTGGGTTCTGTAGCTGCAATAATTTCAGGAATAGGAGAGTGCCAATGCGTTCTTTTAGCAACTTCTATTTTTAAAGCCTCTGAACCTTTTTTACTCAAAGCTATCGCTTCATTTTCTAACATTGGAAAACTAAATTGCCACATAACCGAATCTTTGTCATAAGGCATCATATACATTCGTTCAGTTCCATTTGCTGTTTGAAATACCGTTGCTCCATCCAACAAATGATTTTCTAAATTAGTTAAAGCATCCAGTTTACAAATACCTAAAATAACAATACACCCCAAATAACGTAATGGAGTATTTTCCTCATTTATAATCAATCGACGAACTATACTTCGTATGCCATCAGCACCAACAAGTAAATCAGCTTTAAAGTGTTTTTGAATTCCATCAACATCAAACGTTAATTCTATTTTATCATCAACATTAAAATCGACTAATTGATGATTCCATAAAACTTGATTATTGCCACCTAATTGATTTAAAAAAGCTAAGCGTAAAGATTGTCTCGCAATGTGAATATTGGTATGTTTATTTTTGTTTTTAGCTTCAATCGCTTCTTTATCTTGCAATTTTCTTATTCCCCATTCGCCAATCACATTTCCTTCTATAGTATGTGCTAAATGCAATGTAGAAACGATTCCTTCCTCTAAAGTTTGGATTCCAAATTTTTTTAATTCTTTACTAGCTTGCTGTAACGTTAGTCCATAACCTTGGGAACGATCGTTGAAAGCTCGATCACGTTCAAAAAGTGTAAAAGGAATTTGACGATGTAAACACGCTAATGCTAATGCAATTCCACCAATTCCAGCTCCGACAATTGCAACATGAGGATATTTTTTTTCGTTGGGTGATGGATGTTCATTTGTAGTTGTCAAACCGGTTCCTGAGCAGACAGTACAGATCTGCATCGAACTTTTTGGTTTATTTGGAGTAATAAAATTTTCATTCTTTTTAGATTGAGCAACAGCTGATTCATAACGCGATAGTTTCCTTTTCGAAACTCCTTGACTTTTTTTTCCAAGTCCATTACAATTCTTGCAACTTATCCAATTTTCTCGAGTACTCAATTTAAAAATTTTTGCAAAAATAAGATTAAAGTAGCTATTTAGAAAAATCTAATCGTAAAAGATAGAATTAATACATGAATAATGAATTTTTCTGTAATAATAGTTTTCATTATTCAACTTCTTTATAGTGATGATTCTACAACCTTTTTCAGAGATTTTAGAATGGGTTTAATATATCCGGACTATCATTTATTATAAAAGTGGAATGTATATACAATCCGTTGGACTTATAATTTTGGTCAAAAATAAAATCAATTGAAAAAATTATTAAATCATATTGTTTTAGAACCAAAATTACATGTAAAGTGGCTTAATACACTTTCGTTTATGGAAAATGCAGGAGCACGAAAGATTTCGGCATGTGAGCACAAAACTTTTGTGAATCTTATCCAATTGAAACATGCAGCTGAGGAACATCGCCATGCTTATTATTTGAAAAAGCAAATTATAAAATTAATTCCAGATGCTTGTGTCAATTATGAGCCTATTTATCTTTTAGCACCAAAAGCAACAATGTATTATTTACATCAATTAGATATTCAGGTTTGTCGTTTGTTGAAGAAAGAATTTAATCTTGATGGGGAAGATTTAAAATACGCAGCTTATTTGTTTGTGACTTACGCTATAGAAGTGAGGGCAGATGAATTGTATCCAATATATCAAGATATTTTGACGGCGCATCAACAAAAAGTGATGGTAAAATCTATTATTGTTGAAGAAGAAGGTCATCTTGAAGAAATGATTTCACAATTAAAAGAATTTCATAGAGAATGGAAAATCTATGCAAATCAAGTGATACAACTAGAAGAAGTGTTATTTATGAATTGGATTTCTGCAATTGAAAATGAACTGAATAATGTCGAAATTTTTTAATTCATTGCGACTATCTCTATTTGAAAGAGAACAAAAAGGAATTAAAAGAACATTAAAAGTTCGTTCTTCTGGAATTGATTTTTATAGTAATGATTATTTAGGATTAGCTAAAAATGAAATCTTACATCAGCAGATTTTAAATGAGTTTATAGCGCAACCATCTTTACTTTATGGTTCTACTGGAGCACGTTTGATTAGTGGGAATTCTGATTATCTAAGTGAAACGGAAGAGATGATAGCAAATGAACATAAAGTGGAAGCTGCATTACTTTTTTCATCTGGATATAATGCCAATTTAGCACTTTTTTCTGCACTTTTAACTCGACATGATGTTGTTTTAGTTGATGAAAATATACATCGATCAGTACATGACGGGATTAAATTATCCAACGCAAAAAAAATAAAGTTTAAACATAACGATTTAGATCATTTAGAGAAACTATTGCAAAGAGTAAAAGAGCGTTGTTTTATCGCGGTAGAAAGTTTGTATTCGATGGATGGTGATTGTGCTCCATTAATTGAACTGGTTGAATTAGCCAATAAATACAATGCAGCATTAGTGGTAGATGAAGCTCATGCTTTTGGTGTTTTTGGTTACGGATTGGTTCATCAATTCGGTTTACAATGCAAAGTGTTTGCAACGGTTGTAACTTATGGAAAAGCGATGGGAATGAGCGGTGCCACGATTTTAGCTAATCAGTTAGTGATTGATTATCTCATTAATTATGCTTCACCTTTTATTTACACCACAGCTATTGCTGATTTTCATGTGACAGGTTTACGAAAAGGTTATCAGTTTATCAAAGAAAATAAATCGCTTCAAGAAAGTTTACAATATAATATCTCACATTTTAGAAATAGTGGCTTAACGAGTTCTTCAAATAAAAATAGTCCAATTCAAATTCTAAAGTTTGTGTCTAGGAGTCAATTAACCAAAATCCAAAATCAATTAGAAGAGGCAGGAATAAACACTTTTGCAGTATTTCCGCCTACAGTAGCAGAAGAGCGCTTAAGAATCTGTTTGCATGCTTTTAACACACAAGAAGAAATTAATCAATTAATAGAAAAGATAAAAGAAAATGTCTAAACAATTATTTGTTACAGGGATAGGAACAGAAGTTGGGAAAACGATGGTTTCAGCAATATTAACTGAAGTTTTACAAGCTGATTATTGGAAACCAATACAATCGGGAGATTTAGATTCATCAGATAGTTTGTTGGTAAAATCGTTAACTTCTCCAGAACTGAAAATTCATCAAGAACGTTATCGCTTGCAAAAAGCCGCTTCGCCTCATCAATCTGCAAAAGAAGAAGATATTGAGATTAATTTAAATGATTTTGAATTTCCCAAAACAACCAATTCTCTTATTGTTGAAGGAGCAGGAGGATTATTTGTTCCTATTAATGAAGAAGATTTTATGATTGATCTTATTCAGCAGTTTAATCTTCCAGTAGTTATGGTTACAACGAATTACTTGGGTTGTATTAATCATACATTATTAACGATTGAAATACTGAAATTAAGAAATATCGCTATCGAATATTTTGTGTTTAATGGAGAGTTTGATGAAGACACTTCTCGTGTTATAAAAAATCATTTGTCTCCGGATATTTCTATCATCATTATACCAAAACTCAATTCAATAAACTCAAGCGAAGTGAGAAATATAGCAGAAACAATTAAGTATCAATTTAATATTTAAATACAATGAAAGTATCAAACGAAACACGCCATGATTGGACGAAAGAAGAAATCGAAAAAATCTATCATCAACCATTATTAGATTTAGTATATCATGCATCCAAAACACATCGAGAATGGCACAACGCAAGAGAAGTACAAGTATGCACCTTGTTATCTGTAAAAACAGGTGGTTGTCCCGAGGATTGCTCATATTGCGGACAAGCAGCGCGCTACCATACCGATATTAAAGTAGAAGCTTTGTTACCAACAGCAACAGTATTAGCACATGCAAAGAAAGCAAAAGAAGCTGGCTCATCACGTTTTTGCATGGCAGCTGCTTGGAGAGAAGTACGAAATAATCGAGATTTTGATCGAATAATCGAAATGGTGAAAGGTGTAAATGAGTTGGGATTAGAAGTGTGTTGTACATTAGGAATGTTGACAGAAGAGCAGGCAATTCGTTTGCAAGAAGCAGGTTTACACGCTTATAATCATAATTTAGATACTTCCGAAGCTTATTATGATGAGATTATTTCTACACGTAAATTTGATAATCGAGTCAATACGATACAAAATGTGCGAAAGGCTGGGATTACAGTTTGTTCGGGTGGAATTATTGGCTTAGGAGAAACGCATCAAGATCGAATTTCTATGCTATTAACTTTGGCAACAATGCTAAAACATCCAGAATCTGTACCTGTAAATGCTTTAGCAAGAGTAAAAGGAACACCTTTAGAAAATAATCCGAAAGTAGATATTTGGGATATGGTTCGTATGATTGCTACAGCTCGTATTGTGATGCCTTCTTCGGTTGTTCGGTTAAGTGCTGGTCGAATAGAAATGACGGAAGTTGAACAAGCTTGGTGTTTTATGGCTGGAGCGAATTCGATTTTTACAGGAGAGCGTGAAACTTTATTGGTGACGCCTAATCCTGGGGTAACAGAGGATATGAAAATGTTTGAAAATTTAGGTTTAATACCAATGGTTAAACAAGAAACAACTCAGACATGTACACATTAAAAGAACGCGATCAGTTGGTGAATTGGCATCCTTATACGCAGATGAAAAAAGCCAATAATATTATTCCAATTGTAAGAGGAGAAGGAAGTTATATTTACGATGAAAATAACAAACAATATATTGACGCTGTTTCATCGTGGTGGGTAACGCTGCATGGACATGCGCATCCGTATATTGCACAAAAAATGCACGAACAGCTAACAACTTTGGAACATGTTATTTTTGCAGGATTTACGTATCGACCTGCAATTGAATTGTCTGAACGTTTGTTGGCTCTTTTACCTCAAAATCAAAAGAAAGCATTTTATAGCGACAATGGATCAACAGCGATTGAGGTAGCATTAAAAATGTGTTTACAATATCATTTCAATAAAAAAGAAGATAGACCTGTGATTTTAGCGTTCAAAAATGCCTATCATGGTGATACTTTTGGCGCGATGTCTGTAAGTGGAAGAGGAATTTGGACAGAACCTTTTAGTGAAAAGCTTTTTGATGTTATATTTATTGATACGCCGAATGCAGAAAATATAGAAGCGATTAAATCGCAAATAAAAGAAGTTGCAACTAAAGTAGCGTGTTTTATTTACGAACCTTTGGTTCAAGGAGCTTCGGGGATGTTGATGCATGAGGCTGAATATTTAGATCAATTGATGAGTTGCTGTAGAGCATATCATATTTTAATGATTCAAGATGAGATTTTTGTAGGATTTGGTCGTACAGGTAAATTATTTGCAGCAAATCATTTGACAGAAGTTCCAGATATTATGTGTTTTTCGAAAGGTTTAACAGGTGGTACTTTGCCTTTGGGCGTTACAACTTGTACAGATAGAATTTACCAAGCCTTTTATGCTGATGATTTGAATAAGACGTTATTTCACGGGCATTCTTTTACGGCAAGTCCATTAGCGTGTACCGCTGCGTTAGCAAGTCTTGATTTGTTATTACAGACTTCTATACAACAGCAAATAGCAAATATTGTACATCAACATCAACATTTTGTTGTGTCTATTCAAGATCATCCTAAAGTAAAAGTGATAAGACAATGCGGCACTATTTTGGCGTTGGAATGGAATACAAATGAAGAAACATCTTATTTTAGTGATATACACGAAAAGCTATATCCTTACTTTTTAGAGAAAGGTATATTATTGCGTCCTTTAGGGAATATTATTTATTTAGTTCCTCCTTATTGTATTTCGACTGATGATCTAAATTATATTTATGATACGATTCGTCAAGCTTTAATCGAATTGTTTTAATGTTAAGTTCTAAATGACGCTTATAAGATTAAAAAGATAAAAAAATCTCCCTTTTGGGAGATTTTAGTTTATATAATATTGTCAAATATTTGAAAATTATCATTTTATGATAAATGTTCTCTTATTTTTTTGATTAAAAAGCTTCCCTTAGTTTTGCAAAAAAAATAGTTTGTCTTTTCGATTTCGAGTCCATTTATCTAATAAATCCATTTATGTTATAGCGCTTATTGTAAGTGTTATTGCTGTTTTTGCTCTTGTTATATTGAGTTTTTTAATTAATAAAGAAAGTCAAAAAAATAATGATGAGTTTGTCAAAAAAAGTTTTTTGAGGAAATATGAAGCAGTTGAATTTGAGTTTAAAAACATCGAAGAATATCAAGAAGTTTTAAAAAAAGTTGTTAAAAAGACAAGTGAAAAAAATGTAGCAGATCATTTTTTGGTTTTGAATGAATTAAATTCAAATCGAAAGTTAATTCGCCATGATTGGTTTTCTATTCATTCTTTAGAAACAAATCATTTTCCTGATGAATCAACCCTTTCAAAAGCTATCAATCAACCAAATATTAAAGAATTTCAATCGATATATACTACAAAAAATCAACAGATTGATAATTTTTTGTTGGATTATAAGGATACATTGTATTGGGTAAATTACGATTCTATCAAGTTGTCTAATGGACAAAATATGTATTACGGTTCGACGATTAATCTGTTTGATTTGTATAATTTTTTTACGACAGTAGATGCAACTTCGTCCAATTATATGTATGTTTTCAATAAAGATGGAATTTGTATTACGCATCCTAATGAAAAATTTATTGGGAAAAATGTTTTCGATTTTACAGATATTCAGCCAAGCGATACGATAACGAGCACAATTAATTCTAATTTTTCGCAAGATTTATATACGTTGAATGATGCTTCGTCCGAGTTTATAAAAGATACGGATATCAAACGTTTTATAAAACCTTTACACACCAAGAATTTTGATGGATATATTGTCGTGAATCATTTGAGTTATATCATTGATGAAAATGTAGAACGAACTAAATTTTATGTAGGTTTTATTTTCTTGGGAACTGTTTTTTTAATTATCATTATCTTTTTGTTATTCAATAAAATAACATCTAAAACATACAAGGAAAAAGCGTTTGTAATCGAAGAAAAAAATAGGTTATCAATTGAAAATGAAAAGATTAAAAATGCGAATACTCTAACGCAATTACAACAATTAAAGAATCAGATTAATCCACATTTTTTATTCAATTCGTTGAATTCACTTTATATGTTAATTGGTTTGAACAAAGAGAATGCGCAGAAATTCACGATGAATCTTTCTAAAATTTACCGATATCTTATTGTTCCGCCAAAGGAAAATATAGTGCTTGTAAAAAAGGAATTAGATTTTATTGCACAATACATGGATTTGCATAAAAGTAGATTTTCGGAAGAATTGATTTTTGATTTACAAATCGAAGATTCGAAAAGCTTAGAAAAAAACATTCCATATTTGGCATTACAGATTGTTGTAGAAAATGCAATAAAACATAATATTGCTACAATTGATCAACCTTTGACTATAAATATTGTTGTAAAATCTGATTTGATTATCGTCAAAAATACTTTTCAGAAAAAAAATAAAGCGACAGAAAATGAGAAATTTGGTTTAAACTATTTACAAAAAATCTATCATTTTTATCAAATTGATAATTTCTCAACAAAAGTAGAAAATGAAGAATTTATTTGTTTTTTACCTTATATCGAACCAAAATATCCATTCACTCCAAAAAACTAACCACTCACTCCAAAAAACTATTATTATAAGAAAACTGCGCTTAAGTTTATGCCATAATTAATGATAATTTAATGTTCGAATGAGTCATAATAAGGAAAGAAAGAATTATAAATTAGCACTATATCTTGGTTTGGCAATGTCTTCGGCTGTTGTTTATGGACAAAAGAAAGAGGATAAAAAAGCTGAAAAAGATAAAACAGAGAAAAAGGATTCTACTGTAACGAAAGTTAAAAAAATAGATGAATTAATCAAGAAAGGAAGCTACAAGAAAGGTTTGTTTAATACCATTCAAGTAAAAACTGATATCTATTTCGAAATTCCAGATAGTTTATTTGGACGCCAATTTTTGGTTGTGAATAAATTGTCTCAAGTTCCAATGGAAGTTAACGAAGCGGGCTTGAACAAAGGAATGAATTACGAAAACAAAGTGATTTCTTTTTATCATGATAAAGTAGCTAAAAAAGTGTGGGTCAAAACAATTGTTCCACAAGTTTCTTCACCTAAAAATGACGCAATCACAGCTTCTGTAAAGGATAATTTCTCAGAATCGATTATTGAGGTTTTTGATATAGAAGCTCAAAATAATGATTCTACAGCTGTTGCGATTAAAGTGAACAAAATTTTTGATGGAAATCAAAAAAGTTTTAATGATGTATTAACGAACATAGGTTTAGGAGGTTCGGTAAAGGCAAATCTATCGTATGTGGAAAATGTGAAAACATTTCCAGAAAACATTGTGGTTAAGTCTCAGTTAACGACAAGTGTAAATGAAGGAGGGGTAGATTTGGCTGTTACCTTAGGTGTTACAAGTAATATTGTTTTACTTTCGACAACTCCTATGCAACCTAGGTTAGCAGATAATCGTGTGGGATATTTCACAGAAAAACATTGGTTTTTTAATGATGCTCAACACAAAATGGAAGATCAACGCTTTATTACAAAATGGCGTTTGGAACCAAAAGACGAGGATAAGGAAAAATATCTAAAAGGTGAATTAGTAGAACCTAAGAAACCAATTATTTATTACATCGATCCTTCGACACCAAAACAATGGCGCCAAAAAATTATTGCTGGTGTACACGATTGGCAAGTTGCTTTTGAGCAAGCTGGTTTCAAAAATGCGATTATAGCAAAAGAACCAACTGCTGATGACAAAGATTTTGATATTGATGATGTACGTTACTCAGTAATTACGTATGCAGCTTCACCAAAGTCAAATGCAATGGGACCTTCTGTGGTTGATCCGCGTAGTGGTGAAATTTTAGAGGCGGATATTATTTGGTGGCACAATGTAATGACTTCTTTGCATGATTGGATGCGTATTCAAACAGGTCCAATTGATCCAAAAGCAAGAGGAAATAAATTTAGTGATGAACACATGGGAGAAGCAATTCGTTTTGTGTCTTCTCATGAAGTAGGACATACATTTGGTCTGAAACATAATATGGGCGCTTCTTTTTCTTATCCAGTAGAATCTTTACGTTCGAAAGAATTTACAGATAAAATGGGTGGAACTGCACCGTCTATTATGGATTATGCGCGTTATAATTATGTGGCACAGCCAGAAGATGGTGTTACAGCAATTACGCCAAAAATCGGTTTGTATGATAAATATGCAATCGAATGGGGATATCGTTGGTTTCCAAATCAAGAAACAGAAAAAGCATCGCTTCGTAAAATGATTGAAAAGCACGAAGATGATCCAATGTATTTTTATGGTGAACAACAAAGCTATTTAAGTACAATTGATCCGCGTTCTCAATCAGAAGATTTAGGTGATGATGCTGTTTTGGCAAGTGAATATGGAATGAAAAATCTAAAACGTGTTTCAGAAAATATCTTGAAATGGACGTACGAAGATGGAAAAAGCTATATCAACACAGGGAAACTTTATTACCAAACAATAGGGCAGTGGGATTTATATTCTAATCATGTTTTAGCAAATGTTGGTGGGATTTATTTAAACAACACTTATTTCGGAATTGATAAAAAAGCATACGAACCAGTTCCTGCAGATATGCAACGTAAAGCAGTTAATTATTTAAACGAAAATGTGATTCAATTACCAAAATGGTTATTCTTTAATGATATTTTAGATAAAACGTATGCAATCAAAAATTCGCCAATGGGACCTTACGAGCAAACGCCGTATACATTAGCGAGAGAAATGCAATATGGATTGATTTATAATTTATTTACTGACGATCGCTTATTGCGCATGTTAGAAAATGAATTGAAACACCAAGAATTAAAATCTAATGAAAAAATTTATACAGTTGAAAATTTATTTGATCAAGTAAGAAGTGCAGCTTTTGATAAAAAATCAAACTTAACTATTCTTGAAAAAATGACTCAAAAAAATTACGTTGATGCCTTAATCGTTTCAACAAACAAATTATTTGAAAAAACAACTGTAGCAGGACTTACAATTGACCAAAACCTACAAGTACCAACTATCTGTAATTATTTAGACGAAGAAAAAATGGCGCGTAACATTAACTATTCTTCTATGAAAAGAGTGTCGGAAGTGACAACCTATAAAAGAGCAGAATTGCAACGTGTTTTGACTTTGTTAAACAAGAAAAAGAATAATGGAGATGCGTCTACAAAAGCGCATTATGCTGATTTAATTATTCGTATTAAAGAAGCTTTAAAGTAAGATATAGAAATGAAAAAGACACTCATTCTTTTGCCACTTTTTGCGGCAAGTATTGCGTTTTCTCAAGAAAAGAGAGTGATTACAGGTTCGGTTCAAGACGAAAAATCGTTGGTTGGAATTGCTGGTGCGTCTGTTAAAATTGAAGCTCAATCAATTTCGACAAAAACAGATCAAAAAGGAATTATAGAAAGTGTAACGGTTGGTACTGTTACAGATGAAGATGGTTTCTTTTCATTAGAAGTACCTGCAGGTACAAAATCTGTATTAATTAGTTATTTAGGTTACGATTCTAAATTAGTTGAACTTTCTACAGATTTATCAACATATCATGTAAGCTTAAAATCAACTTTAGGTGAAGTTCTTCCAGAAAATAATGATTTAAAAGAAGTTGTTGTTACAGGTTATCAAAAAATTGAAAAACGGAAACTAACATCGGCAGTATCAACTGTAAAAATGGATGATATTCAACAAGCTGGTGTTGCTAGTGTTGATCAATTGTTAAGCGGACAAATTGCTGGTGTAGCTGTTTCTACAGAAACTGGTTCGCCTGGTTCACCAAGTAAAATTAGAATTCGTGGTACGGCTTCTCTTTCTGGTCCACAAGATCCGTTATGGGTGATTGATGGTTTACCATTAGAAGGAAATGATGTGCCAAACTTTAACGATAAAGATAACATCGATCAATTGCAAAACTTTTCTATCGCTGGATTAAATCCAAACGATATCGAAGATATTACAATCCTTAAAGATGCTGCTGCAACAGCTATTTATGGTGCAAGAGCTGCAAATGGTGTAATTTCGATTACAACAAAACGCGGTAAAAAAGGCGCTATGACGGTTAATTTTTCTGCGAATACATTTGTAACAGCTCGTCCAGATTTTGGTCGTTTAAATTTACTAAATGCTTCTCAGAAAGTTGATCTTGAATTAATGCTTGCTAGTCGCGATGATTTAACGTATCGTACTGATAAAGGCGAAGTAATGCGAATTTTGCAAAAGAATGGTCAATTAAATGCTTTACGAAATGGAGGTTTTAATTCTTTAGATCTTATCACGCAAAATCAAATTAATTCTTTACGAAATAACACAACCGATTGGGGAAAATTATTGTATCGTAATGCAATTAATACACAATACGGTTTGAGTATTTCAGGAGGAAATGATCGTTCTGATTATTACTTCTCATTAGGATATTATGATGAGCAAGGAACAACGATCGGAACAGGTTTTGAACGTTATAATCTTACTTTAAAAAACAATTATAAACTTAACGATAAATTAGATGTAGGGATTTCTATTTTTGCAACTTCAAGTGATAAAAAATCTTTTGTAACAGATGCAGATGCGTCTATCAATCCGATTAATTATTCACGAAATGCGAATCCATATTTATCTCCATTCAATGCAGATGGTTCTTATCGTTATGACAACGATATTGATGGATTTGAAGATCGTTCTGTTCCATTCAATTTTATCGAAGAAAGAGAAAACACAAATTATACATTAAAAAACCGTTCGTTAAAAGGTATTATTGATCTTAATTATCAATTAGCAAAAGGTTTAAAATTAACATCTCAATTCGGAATTCAGTACGATAGTAACAAAACAGAAAAATACGCTGAGCAAGAAACTTATTTTACGCGTAAAATGAAAGAAGGAACGCGTTATTATAAATCTGGACAATATTTGTATTTCTTACCTGACGGAGGAGTTAAACAAAATTGGGATAACGAATTTTTTCAATATAACTGGAAGTTACAAGGAACATATAGTACTACGATTAACAATCGTCACGAAATTGATTTGATGGCTGGGACAGAAATTCGTCATACACAAAACGAAACGACTTTAACACGTGCTTTTGGTTACAATAAAACGACGAAAACAGGAACGCCAATCGTTTTCCCAAATTCAAGTTTTGCAGCAGAAAAACGTTACGAAACGTATAGAGAAATGCCAACGGAAGAAAATGCTTATGTATCTACATTTGCAACCGCTTCGTATACATTAGACAGAAAATATACAGTTTTTGGTAGTGTTCGTTATGATGGTACAAATTTATTCGGTGTTAATAAAAAATATAAATACTTACCAATTTGGGCAGTTTCTGCTTCTTGGTTAGTTTCAAAAGAATCGTTTATGGAGAACATCGATTTTATTTCGAATCTTCGTTTACGCGCTTCTTATGGTTTACAAGGAAATATTGATCGTAATACTTCACCTTTCTTTATTGGTGAATATAATGATGCAACAATTTTACCAGGTAATAAAGAAGATATTATCAATGCGATTAATTTACCAAATGATTTGTTGCGTTGGGAAAAAACAACGAATACAAATGTTGGGTTAGATTTAGGTCTTTTCAAAAATCGTATCAACCTTGCTGTTGATGTTTACAATCGTAAAGGAACAGATATGATTAGTATGCGCGAAACACCATTAGAAACAGGTTTTGAATATACAATGGTGAATTGGGGAGAATTAACAAACAAAGGTTTCGAGATTGCTTTAACAACTCGCAACATTGATAAGAAAAACTTTAAATGGTCGACAACAATTAATTTTGCGCACAACAAAAGTAAAGTTCTTAAAGAGCAACAACGTGAAAATAGTTTAATTCCATCTCGTGAAGGTTTACCTGTAAATGCAATTTTTGCTTTAAAAACAGCTGGATTTGACGAATACGGAAATCCAATGTTTTGGAAAGGAGATGAAAAAGTTTCTGCAAAAGAATTCTTTGCTTTATATGACTTATACGAAGATTTTTTACCAGGAGAAATTGTGGATTCTAAATTAACAAGCGAAGAAAAACGTAAATTATTTACTTATATCGGAGATCGCGATCCTAAATTTACAGGAGGTATTATCAATAATTTCAAAATTCACAATTTTGATTTAACGATTTCTGCAGCATTCAATTTAAAACAAACGGTGATGAAAACACCTTCTTATCGTGGAATGGAATTGGATCCAGGTCGTAATTATACGCAAGATATTTTCGAGGCAGGTTCTACACTTCCAGGAATTACAAGTCCAATTAAAGGAGATAACGATAGTTGGATGGCGAACAAATGGTTTGCAGGAAACAATGCAAACGCGTACAATTTATTAGACATTTGGGCGAAAGAAATTAGTTATATGCGAATCAGTAGTATTCGTCTTGGTTATACTTTACCAAACAAATATGTTGAGGTTGTCGGTTTCAAAAGCGCTCGTTTTAGCTTAGAAGGACGTAATTTATTTGTATTTAGTAATGGATACAAAGGTTATTTTGATCCAGAAACTTACGGAAATATTTATGCACAACCAATTGCTAAATCTGTAACAGTAGGACTTAATGTTTCTTTCTAAATTTTAAATCAAATGAAAAAAATATTTTTATTATTAAGCATAGTTGCAGTTAGCTTTACAGCAGTTAGTTGTGACAATTACTTGGATATTGAACCAGATGGAAAAGTGATTCCAAAAACGGTAGAAGATTACCGTATGGTTTTAACGAATTCTTATTCAAAATATCCAACACACAAGTCGTTGACAGCTTTACGTACGGATGAGGTTACATTGAATGAATACTCAAATGACTTTATTTCGTACCGAGAAATTGCACAATGGAAGGATACAAATCCAGATCAAATATCAATTCAATTTCCTTGGGTTAGTTTTTATACGGTGATTTTTTATGCCAATCAAATCATCAACGAAGGACCAAAAACAATGGAAAACTCTGCTGAAAAAGATCAATTATTAGCAGAAGCTTATGCGTTACGTGCGTATGCGTATTTTGATTTGGTGAATTTATACGGAAAACCATATAATTCAGCAACAGCAAGTACAGACAAAGGTGTTCCTCTAAATTTAAAAGTAGATTTAGAAGCAACGCTTAAACCATCATCTGTTCAAGAAGTTTATAATCATATTGAGTCTGATTTATTGCAAGCGACAAAGTTGATGAAAATGAATCAGCAATTAGCTGGATTAAATTATAGATTCTCGAATGCAGCTTTAAAAGCTTTAGAAGCAAGAATCGCTTTGTATAAAAATGAATGGCAAAAAGCAATTGATTTTTCTGATTCTACATTAAAAATCAAAGGTGATTTAGTGAATCTGAACACAACAAAACAAGTTCCAAATCATTATACATCTGCCGAATCTATTTTAGCTTTAGACAATACATTGAATCCTGCAATTCAGTATATGTCATATGCTTCACCAGAACTGTTAAGTAGTTATGATACAGAAAATGATCTACGTTTTCCGCTTTATTTTGAGAAAAGTGGATCAAAATATAAAGTTATCAAAGGTGGAAATTCAGAGTTCAAAACGTCTTTCCGCGTAGCTGAATTATATTTTATCAAAGCTGAATCATATTTGAAATTAAATAAGTTAGATCAAGCAAAAGCAACTTTATTTTCAGTTTTACAAAATCGTTATACAGCAACTGGTTTTGCAAAATTACAAACAGAAATTTCTGCGATGAATTCTACTGAATTGATGAAGTTTATTTTAGATGAACGTTTTAGAGAATTTGCGTTAGAAGGACAACGTTGGTACGATTTACGTCGAGCAAATCAAAAACAAATTATACATCAAATTTCAGGTAAAGAGTATATTTTACAAGAAAATGATGTTCGTTATACAATAGAAATTCCACAAGCAGCTAAGCTCAATAATCCTCATTTATAACATTTTTAGACCGTCTTTATTCATCATTTAGACGGTTTTTTTATACTTTTGCATTCATGAAAATTGCAATTGTAGAGGACGAATTATTGGCGGTTACTTATCTAAAAAATCTGTTAGAGGAGCAATCGATTGTTGATATTTCTTCAATTACAATTTTGCGCTCAACAAAGCAAGCAACGGAGTTTTTTAGAGATAATTCGGTTGATTTAATCTTCATGGATATTCATTTGGGTGATGGGAAAAGTTTCGAGATTTTTCAGGAAGTTGAGATTCTAACGCCAATTATTTTTATCACTGCTTATGATGAATATGCGATGAAAGTTTTCAAGCATTTTACGATAGATTATATTCTGAAACCCTTTGAAGTAGAGGAGTTGCATATTGCATTGCAAAAATTCAAGACTATTCGAACTAGTTTTGATATTTCACCAACATTACAATCGATAGCTGTTTTAGAAAATTCACCGTCCGAGATTATGCATCGTTTTTTGGTAACGAATGGTAACAAATTACGTTCGGTAGAAGAACACGAAATTGCTTATTTTTTTGCTTCGGGAAAACATCTTTTTATAAAAACGAAAGATGAACAAACCTATATTTATGATGATACAATAAAGGATATTATAAATAAATTGGATGAAACTATTTTCTTCAAAATCAATCGAAAATTTATTGTTCACATTGATGCAATTACTGAAATAATAAGATATTCAAGTCAAAAAATTGAAATCCATCTTCAACCAAAATCCGAAGCTGAACAAGCTATTTTTATTAGTAAAACACAGATTAATGCTTGGATGGATTGGATGAATAGGTAAAAAAAATCTCACATTTGTGAGATTTTAATTAACTTATAATGTTACTTTTTATTAAAATCGTCATTTCTAGTGAAATTCTTTTAGAATTTTGTATCGAGAAAAAGATTTTAAAATATTAGTTTATAAATTCTCTAACATCAAGATAATTTCACTTTCGATACGTTGCATCATTTCAGGCAAAATTTCGATTTGATGTTTTACATTTTCGATGGTATTGTACGTCAATTCTCCCGTGTTCAAATTCAAATTATATTCAATTTGTCCTTCCCACGAATTACTCGATTCATAAAATGAAACCATTTCAAAAGGCAATCTTGGCAAAATTTCGCCAAAATGTTCTTCTAATTTGATTCGATTTTCTTGATTAATTGTTAGTTTTTCCATGATCTAATAATCATTGCATTAGCAGAAGTTTCGTAGAAAATAATCGCTAATAATTGTAAAAATTCAGCATGATTTAGCTTTCCAGCAACTACTTCTTCAATATCTGCTTCGTAATATTCTTCAATTGTTTTGGTCATCAAGGCCTTAAAATTCTCTAACGGAATATTTTGATCTTTCAATTCATTTAATAAATAATTATTCGAAGCTAAAAAATCAGGACGAGTTCCGAAAATAGGAGACTTACGAATATTTAACGCATTATGAAAAGTTTGCGAAATCAAAACGCCACGTTCCAATTCTTCGAATTCCCAACTTTTACGAACTCTTCTTGGATTATTTTCATAGAAAATATGGTTGTGAAAAGCGTGAATATGTTTCGCAATATCCGTGTTGGTATGTAAATAAAGAAACTGCAAAATCGAACTAAACAAATGATTTGCGTTCAGATTCGCTGGATAATACGTGTACAATAATGGATAATGAAACAATGTTGTGTACAACGGTGAAAAACTATCAATAATGTTTAGATTCAATACATTTATTCCTTCAAAATCTACTTTCTGATTCGTTTGATAATAATTAATTCCAGCCAAATAAATATCCTCATAACTCAATTCAAACTGATTAAGATACGCTCCAATTTGTTTGAAAAATGATGTATTTAAGTTATGATTTGTAACTAATTTATATTGTTTATTTTCAAATTCTTTAATAAAATCTAACTTAAACTCTGACTTTAAATTATCATTGATAACTTTATCAAAATCAAATGATTTATTTCTAATTACATTGACATAAATTTCGTTGTATGTATAAATAATTTGCTTTATTGGTTCTGTATCCAAAGCTTCAAACGGATTGATGTCAGCATTTGGCGTAGCATACAACGTAAACAAACGACGAAATTCTTGTTGAATCTTTTCTTCTTCCGCAAACATATTCATCAATTGATTGGTGTTCGCAGCAATAATACTTTCACCTAAAAAAAATAAAATACCAGCTTTCAAATCTTCATCAAAACCACATCTTTCAAGGGTTTGATCAAAATAAGTTTTGAATGGATTTTCAGGATTTTGGCTCATATCGAATAATTTTTTTTATCATTTAAAAAGTAAAAGTATTGATTTTTTGAAGATTTAAAACGAAAAAACCTCTGCAAAACAGAGGTTTTTAAAATTTATTTTAGTGAATTTGTTTAACTTGTTAAAATTCAACCATTGAAGGATTCAATCCAGAAAAACCATCAGCTGGCATTTCATCTATCGCTTTTACATCTTCTACACTTAATTTAAAATTATTTGAAGTTAAATTCGCTTCAATATTTTTTTCTGAAGAGGAGCGAGGAAGTGGTAAAATTTCTTTCGCCAAACAATAATTAATACAAATCTGACCAACTGAAACATTGTATTTATCAGCCAAAGAAACAATTAATTCGTTCTCCAAAATTCTTCCAGAACCTAGCGGACTCCATGCTTCAACTAACAAATCGTTTTGTCTACAAAAATCGACTAATTCTGGTTGCGAATGTCCTGGATGAATCTCAATTTGATTAACCATTGGTTTGATTTCAGCCGTTTCAAATAAAGCTTCCAAATGATTGATATTGAAATTACTCACACCAATCGCTTTTGCTTTTCCAGATTTGTAAATTTCCTCAAAAGCTTGCCAAGTTCCAGCATTCAATTCTGCCCAAGTATCAGGAAATTGCGTTTCATTTGCTGGCCAATGAATCAAATATAAATCCAAATAATCTGTCTGTAAATCAGCTAAAGTTTGCTCAAATGCAGCCATTGCTTTTTCGTATCCACGCTCAGAATTCCAACATTTAGATGTAATGAATAATTTACTACGATCTACATTTTCAGCTTTCAAAACTGTTCCAATTTCTTTTTCATTTTTGTAGATTGCTGCCGTGTCAATATGTGTATATCCTTTTGTTAATGCAATTTTTAGAGGTTCTATAACTTTTTCACCTTCCAATAACCATGTTCCAAATCCAATTGCAGGAATTTCGATCCCGTTTGATAGTTTAAAGTTTTCCATTTTTTCAATATTTTTATATTCAAATTTATCTCAAAACAACCAATTTCAATAATTAGTAGACGTTAATTCTTATGTTAAAACTCATTTATAGAAATCTTAAATTTAATTGTTTGTTAATAAAATAGTTCTATATTTATTCTCGAAAAGTGATAGGAAAAAATATTAAAAATGACACAATTTACAGGTACGATTGAGGATTTTATGAATACACATGAAGAATTTATTAATGCTTTGATTCTTAGAAAAATTAATCAACAAGTTGTATTAGATAAGAAAGATGCAGAAGATATTCAGCAAAATGAATTTATTCAACAAAAATTAGATGATTTAAAAGAACATATGACTGATTTGTTTGAAAATGAATTTGGTGATTGGGAAATTACAATGGATTTAGAATCTTTTGAACAAGAATTTGATAAACATTTTCAGATTTCGAAGCAAGAATTAGAAGATAATGTGCTGTTGAAGTAGGTGATTATGGAAGAAAAACAGATTTTACATGTTGATTTCGCAACTTTGAGACAATCGTATATAGAAGTCAAAAATTTTCTAGAAAAAACAACAAAAGAAAAAGTTGAAAATGTTGATGTTCTGATTGAGAAAGATTTATTTTTATCAGGATTAGATAATGAATCACTTTTGATAGCGTTTATAGAAAAATATGATATTGATTTTTCTAAATTTGATTATTCAAAACATTTTTTGTCAGAAGGAGAATTAGCGAATGGATTCCAAGTTGTCTTAAATATAGTTTTTCTTCCGTTATATTTTCTATTTTGGTTGATAAAAGAATTTACTTTTGATTTGATTGACTTAAATAAATATTTGATTAAGATTGTGAAATTATTTTCAACTAATCAAAGAGAAACTCGTGATATGAGTTTTGGAGATTTGTTAACTTCTTATGTCAACAAGAAATATACGTTAAGAAACACTACAAAATTCGTTTTGCATAATCCTAAACTCTCATAAAATCTTCTTCCAACAAGTCTTCTAAAGGACTTTGCATCAAAGATTGTGGTAAATTTCGGAAAGCAAAATTTCGTATATTCATCAAAAATTTATTGTCGACTTGAGCAACTTTTCCAGCCAAACGAGAAGTATCGATAATATAATGTGTTCGTTTCAAACGACGTAAATTATAATGTTCAAAAGCTAACAAAATATCAGTATCTTTTTTGATTAGTTCATCATACAAAACACAAACATCTTCAACAGCCATGCATGCGCCTTGCCCCATGTTTGGTGTGGTTGCATGTGCTGCATCTCCAATTAACAATACACGATTAAATGCATAATTATTAATCGGTTTTATATCCATAATTGGCGTAGCAATGATGCTTTCTGGATTCGTTTTTTGTAAAGTATTTCTGATTTGTCCCGAATAATCTTTGAACTGATTTTTAATATCACTTAAAGCGTAGTTGTAAACTTCAGAATTTAGTTTTGTATTGACACAAGCATACCAATAAATTTGATGATTGATTAATGGCGTCAAACCAAATCGACCATTTGGTCCCCATGTTTCGATGCTCTTTTTTGAATTGTAAGATTTATCCTCTACAATAGCACGCCAACAAATATAGCCTGCATAACGAGGTGTTGAATGTTTTAACAATTGTTGACGAATTGTAGAATTTATCCCATCAGCACCAATTAAATAATCACCTTCTGTAGAAGTTCCATCTTCAAAATGAAGGACAACTTTCTCAAAACTTTGTTCAAAGAATTTTATTTTTTTTGACGTTTTAATTTTATTCGAATCAATTTTCGAGACTAAATAATGATGTAAATCTGCACGATGAATGGCAAAATTTTCGTTGTTGTAATTTTTTCTTAATCGTTCTGTGTCCGCTTTCAGAATTGTTTTTTCTTTCCAATCTTGAATTTCAAAATCTTCTAACATATGCCCCAAAGGCGCAACCTCTTCTGCTAAACCTAGAATTTCAAATGCTTTCATTGCATTAGAAGCCAAACCAAAACCAGCCCCAATTCCTCGAACTTCTGGAGAAGCCTCGAAAATTTCGTAGTTATAATTTAAATCTTGCAAAGCTTTTGCTAAAGTTAAACCCGCAATTCCTGCACCCGCAATTAAGAATTTTTTACTCATTGATAAAAATAAAGTTCAAAATTAATCATTCTACTATAAACCAAAAAGAAAAGCGAATCAATTTGATTCGCTTTTTAGAAGTTATTTTGTCGAAAATTATTGTTCGTTAAAATATTTGTAGAAATATGGAATAGTTTCGATTCCTTTGTAGAAATTGAATAAACCATAATGTTCGTTTGGAGAGTGGATAACGTCAGAGTTTAATCCGAATCCCATTAAAACAGATTTTGTTCCTAATTCTTCTTCGAATAAAGCAACAATTGGAATAGATCCACCAGCTCTTTCGGCTAACGCTTCTTTTTCAAAAGTTTCAGCTAACGCTTTTTTAGCAGCGATAAAACCTGGGTGATTAGTTGGTAAAATATAAGGTTTACCTCCATGATGTGGTTTTACTTTAACTTCTACAGAAGAAGGCGCTAAAGTTGGGAAATAATCTGCAAATTGTTTTGTTACAACTTCTGGATCTTGTCCAGGAACCAAACGCATTGAAATTTTAGCATACGCATGAGAAGGAATAACTGTTTTAGCACCTTCGCCAATATATCCTCCCCAAATTCCGTTTACATCTAAAGTAGGACGAATAGAAGCTCTTTCGATTGTAGAAAAACCTTCTTCTCCTTGGATATCAGCAATACCAATAGATTTCTTGTATTCTTCTACATCAAATGGAATTTTAGCTAAATCAGCTCTTTCGTCTTCTGTTAATTCAAGAATTGGTTCATAGAAACCTGGAATTGTAATGTGACCTTTTTCATTGATTAATTTTCCAATCATTGTTGCTAAAACATTAATCGGATTAGGAACAGCTCCACCATAAACACCAGAGTGCATATCGCGATTAGCTCCTTTTACCTCAACTTCTACATAAGATAAACCACGTAAACCAACAGAAATAGAAGGTTGTTCGTTTGAAATCATAGAAGTATCAGAAATCAAAATCACATCATTTTTTAATTTCTCTTTATTGTTTTTAACGAAATTTACTAATGAAGGAGAACCAACTTCTTCTTCACCTTCGATCATAAATTTAACGTTACAAGGTAATTCGTTTGATTTGTTTAAAGCCTCAAAAGCTTTAACGTGCATAAACATTTGACCTTTATCATCAGCAGAACCACGAGCAAAAATTGCTCCGTCAGGATGAATTTCTGTCTTTTTGATTACTGGCTCGTATGGTCCAGATTCCCATAATTCTAAAGGATCAGCTGGTTGTACATCGTAATGTCCGTAAACTAAAACAGTAGGTTTTGAAGCGTCAACTATTTTTTCTCCGTAAACAACAGGAAAACCTTCTGTTTCGCATACTTCAACATTATCAGCACCTGCTTCTTTTAAATATTTTGCAACCATCTCGGCAGCATCATTTACGTCTTGTGTGTAGGCTGGATCAGCACTAACTGAAGGAATTTTAAGTAATTCGATTAATTCATCAAGAAAACGTTGTTTATTCTCTTGTATAAATTGTTGCGTATTGTTCATTTTTGTTTGTTATGAATAATAGGTAAATTTAAAAATAAAATCTTGATTAGACTTTCTTTTTCAAGAAAAATATAATGCGAAAACCTTTGTATCTTTGCAAAAAATTAGAGAATGATATTATATAATACAACTTTTATTGTTGAACAAGAAGTGCATGATGATTGGTTTGCGTGGATTCAGAAAGAGCATATTAATGATTATTTGAAATCAAATTGTTTTATCGGTGCTCGTTTAGGAAAAATAACTTCTCATATAGAACCTGGGGCGGTTTCTTATTCTTTGCAATTATTTGTGAATGATGAATTGACTTTAGATAAATTCAAGAATAATTTTTTATCAGAAATTAAACAAAAAAGTTTGCAAAAATACGCGACTAAAGTACTAAGTTTCGAAAGTGAAATGGAACATATAGGGGATTATAATTAAACAAAAGCTCGAGAAAATTCTCGAGCTTTTTTTATATTCTTTTTTGAAAAATAACTTCAATATTCAATTCAATCCATTGTTTGGTGCTAAAATCATAATATGACTTTGTAATATTTGTAGATAGACGATTGTAGTCTATAATTTTTAAATTTTCAATAGAAACATTTTTTTTATTTTCCTTGTTACCAGTATAGTTGCTTTCTGTATAACTACTATCTTTTATAACCATTACTTTATCCGATAATGTTGTAGATGTTACAAATCCATATTTTACAAAAACTGCATAACCGCTTGGTATACTTGGATAATCATAATTTATTAATGTTAGAGGAAAATTAAAGGAGATTAATTTTACTTTAGGTCTAACTTCTAAAAAGTTCTCTTGTTTATTAAGAATTTCAATTTCATCCAACAAATTAGTTGATGTTTTTTTATCATTGTTTAAATCAACTGGGATATTAGCTTTATAGGACACAATATTATAAGTCTCAACTACATCTTCTTCCGAAAAACCATCATCATCTTTACATCCAAAATTAATAAGAATTATACTAGATGCAAGTAGTAGTTTAAAGTAATTTGTAATCATATCATTATGAATTTTAGTAAATATAATAATTTCATTGATTTGTATAGTTATCAATTTTTGATTTATGTTTTTTTGACTTTAGTTGAATTATTTCAGAATTGGTTTCGATTTAGATAAAAATACCTATTACGATATTTTACTTCCGAAAAATTATAATTCAAACAAAGCGTTTGTTATTAAAATGGGCAAATCACCTGATAAAACAGAAAAATTGATGGACGCAAAAATGTAGTTCCAAAATAGAATAAAAAAATGCAGTAGTTTTTCTACTGCATTTTTTGTTTATGTTTAACCTTCGAAGCTTCTTACAGCGTCTAATGTTTTATTAATTTCAGCATCTTTAATTGCATCAGAAATAAACCAAGTTTCGTATCCAGAAGGAGCAATGTAAACTTCGTTCGTTAATAAATGATGGAAAAATTTGTTGAATCTTTCGTGGTTACATTTGGTCACATCTGTAAAGTTTTTAATTTCCGTTTGCTCTGTAAAGAAAACAGACATCATCGACCCTAAACGATTGATATGATTTGGAATTCCTTTTTCTGCAAAGATTTTAGAAATTTCAACATCTAAAGTTTCTGTAGCGTTATCAATTCTATTGAATAATGCTCTATCATTATTGATAATATTCAATGTTGTGATACCAGCACGCATAGCAATTGGATTTCCTGATAATGTTCCCGCTTGATAAACAGGGCCAAGAGGAGCAAGGTGATTCATGATTTCGCGACGAGCAGCAAAAGCACCAACAGGGAAACCTCCGCCAATTACTTTACCAAATGTTACAATATCTGCATTGATGTTTAAACGTTCTTGAGAACCTCCCATCGCTTGACGGAAACCTGTCATTACTTCATCAAAAATTAATAAAGCTCCATTTTCATCACAAATTTGTCTTAATCCTTCTAAGAAACCTTTTTCTGGAACAATACATCCCATGTTTCCTGCAATTGGCTCAACAATAATAGCTGCAATTTCGTCTTTATTTTGTTCGAATAAAGCTTTTACATCTTCCAAATTATTGTATTCTGCCAACAACGTATCTTTTGCAGTTCCTTGTGTTACACCCGGAGAATTTGGATTTCCGAAAGTTGCAGCACCAGAACCAGCTTTAATCAAAAATGAATCTGAATGTCCATGGTAACAACCTTCAAACTTTACAATTTTATCACGATTTGTATAACCTCTTGCCAAACGAATTGACGACATACAAGCTTCTGTACCTGAGTTCACCATACGAACCATATCGATGTTTGGAACTACAGAAGTAATTAATTTTGCAATTTCAGTTTCCAATTCAGTTGGTGTACCAAAAGAAAAACCATTTTTCATCTGCTCAACAGTCGCATTCAAAACACGCGGATCTGTGTGTCCAATAATCATTGGTCCCCAAGAATTGATGTAATCTACGTAAGCACGTCCATCTTCATCATAAATATAAGCACCTTCGGCTTTTTTGATAAAAATTGGCGTTCCTCCAACAGATTTAAATGCACGAACAGGAGAATTTACACCTCCTGGAATATATTCTTGCGCGTCTTTGAATAATGCGCTACTTCTTTGATACAACATAATTTTACAAAAATAGTTGCACAAATTTACTGAATCTTAAATGAATTATGAAGTGATTTTGATTAGATTATAAGTTTATGTGAAGATTTATTTTCTAAATACTCAATTAATGTTTTAATCAATTGATTTTCTTTCAAAATCGTTTGATTTCCAATCAAAAATAATTGCTCTTTTGCACGTGTTAACGCCACATTTAGTTTTCGGTCAACATTTCCTTGGTCATTCATATTCACCAACGCATTCAATTGTGAATAATATGTTACCGCAAAACTATACAAAATAATATCGCGCTGACTTCCTTGATAACGCTCAACTGTATCAACCGTTATTTGCTCGTAATTAGGAATATTTGCTAATTCTAATTTTTGTTTAATCAAGGCAATTTGATTACGGAAAGGCGCAATAATTCCAATTGTTTTCTTTGCATCAAATTCTTTTTTATTGATTTCGTATAAATGAATAATTTCTTGTACAAATTTCACAATCAAATCGGCTTCTTGCTCATTCGTTGAAGGCAAATAAGGATTTTCGTCCACATTGATAAACGCAAAACGATGATTCGTAATAAAGTTTTGTAAATCATTTGATTGATTATGATTTTCAAAATGTAAATCTGCACGTTGGCGATGTAAACTTTGCTTAATCTCTTCATTCAAATTTGGAATATCATAGGCAACATTTAATTTTCCATCATAAAAATAATTGTTCGGAAAATCTGCAATTTCAGCATGCATTCTTCCTTGATAAGTCAATTGGTCAAATGAATTTTCGTTATTATTACGCTCACAAAATTCATACAAACGTTCGAAAATTGAGTTTTTACGATTGATTAAACCAATATTTTCTAATAATTCGTTGTTCGTTTTTGCTAATTCAGGATTTTGCAAAACAATTGCAGGCAACTGTTTGTGATCACCAATCATGATAAAACGTTCTGCTTTTGGTAGAATTCCAACAATTTGTGGTTCTAAAATTTGTGAAGCTTCATCAATAATAATTGTATCAAATTTCTTTAATTTCAGAATATCATTTTTACTCGAAATTGAAGCAACCGTCGAAACAAAAATGCGTTGTTTACGAATAATATCTTGAATTGTTTTTCTCGAAAATTTTTCTCCTTTTTGCTCTAAATCAACATCTTTTTGCTCGATAATTTTATTCAATAAATTAGGATGAAATTCAGGAGAAGTAGATAATTCATTCCCAATTCTGATGAACTTTTGTTCAATTTGATCAGAAATAGCCGAATTTATCGATTCACATAATTCATCAACCGCACGATTTGTATACGCCAAAAGCAAAATATTACAATCTTGTTTCTCGTAGATTTCTTTCACCAATTCTTTGATGATAATCGATGTTTTTCCTGTTCCTGGAGGTCCATTCAACAAGAAATAATCTTTAGAAGAAAGCGCTTTTTTCAAGATTCGATTTTGTTCATCCGAAAGATTTGAGTTAAAATACGCATAATCCATTTGATTTCTTGGAATAGATTGCGTTAAAATCAAATCTTTTTTTGCTTTAGAAGAATGAATTAATCCATACAGATTTCGGTACATCGAAACAAAAGAAGAATCCATAAAATCGCGTTCCAAAGCCCATTTTCCTGATGAATCAAACGAATCAAAAAAGCGTGTGTTGGGCTGCTGATAACGAAAACGCAACACAATAAATTCTCTCGAAATACTTTTGATGGTACATTTAAAAACCTGATTTGTTAAAACCGAATCTTTGAAATTATTTCTTGGATAAAGAATGCAAATATCACCTTCGCGAATCGAAATAAAATCATTCGCAGGATTAGTTCTTTTTAACTTGATTTCACGTTTTGGATCAGAAATATGATTTTCTACAATTTCTAAATCATAAATAATCTCAAAATTATTGTTTTTTTCTTCAAAAGTATTCAACCACAAACTCGCCAAACCGTTGTTAGAAGTTGATTGTCCCAAACCAAGTTTCGCCATATATTGCTCTTTCGCAATGAAATTCGTAAACGAATAAAAATAGGCTTTTTCTAGCGGCGAACTATTTTTGATCGGATAGAGAAATTTATCCAATTGTTCTTCTAAAATTTCTTTGAAACGTGGATTAATTTTTCGTTTGATAAAATTGGCAGGTTTAATCGAATAAATAGTTGATTCAATATCGGTTAATGCATGATTTGCTAAACGGTTTTCGTTGATAATTATTCGATTTCGTAAATCAAAAATGCGTTGAACTCGCGCTAAAGTTGGTACATCAAAACGTAAATTTCCTTGATATACTTTAGAATAGAAAATATATCCTTCGGTGTTTTTGGTAACATCTTTAAACTCTAAATCATACAAAACACCAATAATTTGGTAATATAAAAAGAGCTGCGTCGCATGATTTGGTTTGACACTTTTTCCATCATCAGGAAAAGGCGCGCCACCAGATTTCAGCTCGATAATTTTATTTTTTCCTTCGGGATTAATATCCAATAAATCCAAACGACCTTGAATTCCGTATTGTTCGCACAAAAAAGAAGGCTCTATTAATGCACGATCCAACGAAATATCATATTGCGGAAAATCCTCAGTCAATACCTTTTGAATACGATCAAAATGACCTTTCGCTTCCAAATAATAATCTTTCAAATCTTGTGGATTCGTCAAATCGTTGCAAGCTGTATATTCTAATGGATAATTTTTAAAATCATTCTTAAAAATCTCATTAAAATCAGTATTTTCAATGTTTTCCGTTGAGAAATGATCGACTACAGAATTGGCAAAATTTCCTAATCGAATGTGTTTGCTGTTTGGTGCTTTTTCAAATTTTTTCTGAATATAATGCAATTCGGAAGTTCCATAATCTTGAAAACACTCAGCAATTGCCGAAATATCGACCAAATAATCTGGCTCGAGAATGATAAAACGTGGATGGTAAATTCCTTCTTCATCAATTGTCGAATTGACTAAATTTAATTGCGCACCAACCCAAAAATCTTCAATAGAAGTGAAGTTTTCATTTACGCCATCTTCATCAATCTGAACTGTAATATTTTCTTCTGTTTCATTGTCTTCATGATCGCAAATCAAACAATCTCGTTTGATTTCAATCACTTGAACACGCAATTTTTTTACCCGATTTCGAGTAAGAATTTTGTTGGTATAAAATTCTTTTTCAGGAAAATAATAGATGATTTCGGCAGGAATCATTACTTCATAAATCGAAGAAATAAAATCCGCAACATATTTATAATGTGTAAAATATTCGTGTTCTGTCGGTTCGTATTTTTCGCTTAGAATTCGTTGAGCCGTTTTACGAAACGAATGAATTTTAGTAGAAACTTGGTATTGATTACAGATAAAAGATAGTTTCGAGAAAAAGTTAGAAAACTGTAAAGCTTCGTTTTTTGTCAAGTCAAATGCAATATTTTCAACCAAACGTTTTAAATCTAAATATTTAGAATTGATTGGTTTATTAGCAAGTTGAATTTGTAAAACTTCATTTAGCAGTTGATTTCCTATTTCTTCTCGATTCACGGCGATTAATTTGGTGTAAAATTAAGACTAAATATTGTATTAAAAAGAGCTTTAATCCCACGTTTTCCAATCGTCACTTGTAAACAACCATTCCGGAGTTTTAATTTTACCTTGTTGCACTTTATACCAAGGATTTAATTTTTTATCCATGGGATTATTAAGAATCTGGATTTCTTGTGCAGGCATATAACTTTGAGCAAGTAAAACAATTTTTTCGCCTTGTTCATTTTTTGCCAAATCGACTACCATAACGGCGTGCCCATAAGGATTTCCTTGTTGCAAAAGAATATCTCCAATTTTTATCTGTTCAAAATTCACTGATTTTAATTGATTTTTCAAAGATGCTGTATTCGCATAACTGAAAATATATTCCAAATACTTCCAATAATTTTTTGGTGAATAATCTTTATTTGCAAAATCAGTAAATTTGCGCGGTTTTCCGTCTGATAAAAAGTTGAACGAGATTTCATCATAACGGTTTTGTTGGTAAAGATAATCAGCTCTCAAACGCATAGTTGCATCAGCACATTGGTGTAAATCTTTGTTTCCAATCGGTAAATCAATCACAGCATTGTACACATTATTTACAGGTTTTTCTTTTCCATTATAATATTTCACAAGTGTTCCAAAGTCTTTCAAATGTAGATGTTGCAGGAAATATCCGAATTCATTTTGATTATAATTTTCTCTTTGAAAACCTTTCGGAACTGAATATCGATCAATTATTTTATTCGCTTTTTCGTTGATAAAACTTTCTTTCTCAACAATTTTTGGAATTGAATCATGATGATTTTCTAAACGATTTGATTTTTCATCTCTGCAACTAAAGATGAAAAATAGCAATAAAAAGTAGAAATATTTTTTCAAAATTATTTAATTCTCAAAGGTGAAACAATAACAACAAATCCATCTGGATCTAAGAAAGAAATTCCGTTCTCATTCCAATACGGATTTTTAGATTTTATTGGTTTGATATCATGAAATTCTAAACGCTCTATGATTTCGTCATATTCTTGTTGCGTTGTTGGATAAAATACCAAACAATCGTCTTCATCAAAATGATGATCGACATTTTCGTGAGTTGTTGTAAATTCTAAATGCCAGTCTAAATCTGGTTTTCCAATAAAAATACCATCATATCCATTGTGATTTTGAAACTCTCCAAGGATTTCAAAATTTAAAACTTTAGTATAGAAATCTTTTATTTCGTTGATTTGATTGGTATGTCGAGCGACTCTAAATTGCATAAAATTCACTATTATTATTGATTGAAAATTAGTATATTTTATTGAATTTTATAGAAATATTTAATGATGTTCAAACAAAATCGATATACAAAACTTTTTATCTGTTCGCTCTGTATTTTTATTATAGGAATATTCTCGACCGGATATGGCTATAATTTGGATTATAACAAAAACGATTATGGTGTATATTTTTTACTTGTTGGATTTCTTTTTATCATCATAGGATTTATAATCGGTGTGTTTAGCTTAATAAAAGGATTTGTAAAAATATATCAAAAATAAATACTTTAATTTTACTCATATAGTTTATATAATATATTGATTTAGATGAAAAAAATAGTATTCTTTTTCGTTCTCGTAACATTCTCTGTGATGACTTCTTTTGCTCAGAAAAATGACAAAGTTAAAAATGAAGAAATTAAAACGATCAAAGCAAATTTTAGTCGAATTAATTCAATTAAAAATTGGTCAAAAATAAAAGAAGTCGAAACAGATGATTCTACCGAAGGTGGTCTTATTAATTATTATTATTTCTTGGATGATAAATTAGAAAAAATTGTAGTCCGAAAATTTGGAGAATCGGGACAATATTTGGCTGAGTATTATTTATTGAATAATAAATTATCTTTCGTTTTTGAACAAGATACAACTTATAATTTTCCTTTGTATTGGAAAGAATTTGATGATAAAAAATCGAAAATTGAAGAATCTCGTTATTATTTTGAAGATAGAAAATTGATTTATTTTATAGGAAAATCTAAAAATTATAAGACTGAAAGTGAAAATACTTTAGTTGAATTTGATGAGTTAATTAAGATGAAAAATAATTCTAAATAAATGATTTATAATAGTTATATTATAATTTGATTAACTTGTTTTATGTTCAAACTATATCCGTATCATTCTTGTTCTTTAGTGTTATTGTTTCTATTAATTAATACACAACATTTTTGGATTCATGAAACTGGAATTTTCGCGATTGTTTTATATTTAATAGAACTTATTTTATTCATAGGATTAATTATTTCTACAATACTAAAGTTGTATAAATATTTTGATGATGATGGAAGAAATTTCAAAAAAGGAATACCTGTCTTTATTAGCATTATTGTTTTGACTTTAGTTTTTCTATATCCATCAGGAATAATTACTGATAATACAATTTATGGTAAGGATAAATTATTTGCTTTTAGAGAAGGAACAGCAAGTTGCGGTATCAGCTATCATTTTAAATCAGATAGTATTTATATTGTAAATTCGTTTTGCTTTTTCCCATCACGAGAAGTTGGTAAATATTATATGAAAAACGATACAATATATTTTGATACTATAACTAATAAACAATATAAATTCGGAACAATTAATAGAAAAGACTCAGTTTTAGAATTATATTATTTAGAACCTCGAACATTCAATTTTGACACATCGAAAGTAGATTCTATAATAATCAAAAGAAAAATTGAAAATTCAAAAAGTCATAGCTTTAATATCGCAGAAATAAATAATCTTGAATAAAAAAATCCGTCAATTGACGGATTTTTCTATCTAATACACTTCCTCTTTTTTGAAGAAAACCGTGTCATTTCCTTTTCTAAATTTCAGTTCCGAATATCGAATCGTGTAATCATCAGACATTCCATAAGTTTCTAAAATAAAGTTATCCTTAAAACGATAATTTCTATTAGTTTTATGTTTCGCATTCGAACCTAATTCTTCTTTCAAACTCAGTGTTTTCGGATAAATTTTGAAGCGAGGATCAGTTTCTATTCGATTAATAATTGTATTGACATCGGCAGAATCCATTATCAAAACCGTTTCTTGTTTCATATTTTTAATTCCAGAAATATCTGTCGAAACAATTTTTAAATTTCCTTTAAACCCAATTCCAGCTTGGTGTAAATCGGTTTTCAAATCATCATTAGAATACATTTGACTTCTGTAACCATATTTTACCATCGGAATCATCACAATAAAAAAAATCGCGAGCGAAACAATCATTGCAGCCTTGTTGTAGCCAGCCATTCGTAATCCATAATAGATAAATGGAATCAAAATCAATAATACAATTCCGAATATAATGACAGCAATTAATCCTGATTCCATTAGCCGTTAATCATATTTAAAAATTCGTCTTCCGTCAACACGACAACTGTTCCAATTTCTTCTGCTTTTTTCAGTTTACTACCAGCTTTATCGCCAGCAACCAAGAAATTCAAGTTTTTAGAAACCGCAGAAATATTTTTCCCGCCATGATCTTCTACCATCTTTTGCGCATCAGTTCGATTGAATTTTGTCAAAGTTCCTGTAAACAAAAACGTTTTGCCTTCCAAAGAATCTGACAAAGGTTTTGCTTCTTCACCAATCTCGAAATTCAATCCATAATCACGTAAACGTTGAATCAAAATTTGATGTTGTTCTTCTTTGAAATAGTCTTTAATCGAAATTGCAATTTTTTCTCCAACATCTGTCACAGAAACCAATTCTTCCATTGTTGCATTCATCAAACGATTAATAGTTTGAAAATGTTTAACCAATTTTTTAGCAACAGTTTCACCAACATGACGAATTCCAATCGCATACAACACCTTTTCGAAAGGTTGCTCTTTAGATTTTTCGACAGAATTAATAATATTTTGAGCAGATTTTTCTGCCATTCTTTCCAAAGGCAAAATATCTTCTTTTTGTAAAATATAAAAATCAGCAATGTTATTTAGCAAATTTGCTTTGTGTAATAAAACCGCAGTTTCGCCACCAATACTCTCAATATCCATTGCTTTTCGAGAAACAAAATGCTCTAATTTTCCAATAATTTGTGGTTCGCAACCATTCTCATTTGGACAATAATGCTGCGCTTCGCCTTCATTACGAATCAATTCTGTTCCGCAAGAAGGACATTTTTTAATAAATTCGATTTCTTCCGTTCCAGGTTGACGAACATCAGTATTAACACCAACAATTTTCGGAATAATTTCGCCACCTTTTTCTACATAAACCATATCACCAATGCGGATATCCAATTTTTTGATGATATCTTCGTTGTGAACAGAAGCACGTTTTACGATTGTTCCAGCCAAAGAAACAGGCGCAAGATTTGCAACAGGCGTAATCGCTCCAGTTCGACCAACTTGATAATCGATGCTCAATAATTCGGTTTCTGCAGCTTCAGCTTTAAATTTATACGCCATTGCCCAACGAGGAGATTTCGCTGTATAACCTAATTCATCTTGTTGCGAAAAAGAATTCACTTTGATTACAATTCCGTCCGTCTCGTAAGGTAAATTTTTGCGTTCGATATCCCAATGATCTACAAAAGCTAAAACTTCATCCAAAGAAGTACATAATTTTGATGTATTTGGAATCTTAAAACCTAATTCGTCAGCGGCTTGTAGCATTTCCCATTGTGTAGAATAAGGTAAATTATTTCCGATAAAATAATACGGAAAACATTGTAAACCACGTTTGGCAACTTCGGTATTATCTTGTAATTTCAGCGATCCAGAAGCGGTATTTCGAGGATTTGCATACAATTCTAAACCATTATTGGCACGTTCTTCATTAATTGAAGCAAATTTATTAAGCGGAATTGTAATTTCGCCACGCATATAAAATCGTTCAGGATAATTTCCTTTTAATTTTAATGGAACAGATTGTATCGTACGTATATTATTTGTGATTTCATCACCTTGTGTTCCATCACCACGCGTTACAGCCTGCGTTAATTCACCGTTTTCGTACAAAATAGAAATCGAAGCGCCATCATATTTCAATTCACAAACAAATTCTACTTTTTCGCCTAATGTTTTTTCAATTCGTTTTTCCCAATCTTGCAAATCTTCAACTGAATATGAATTGTCTAACGAATACATTCTAAATTCGTGTGTAATTGTCGGAAAATTTTTTGTAACCATTCCACCAACACGTTGAGTAGGCGAATTGACATCAAAAAAGATAGGATTTTCGTCTTCTAATCGTTTCAATTCTTTCAATTTCAAATCAAATTCGAAATCAGAAATTGTCGGATTATCTAAAACGTAATAACTGTAATTATGTTGAGTAAGCTCCTCGCGAAGCGCTAAAATTTTGTCTTGTATTTCCATTTTAAAAATGTTACTGAACAAAGATAAACACTTGAATTAATACGAACAATTTTTAAAATAATTTGGAATGATTTATATTTAGGAATATTTATTGTAACGTTTATAGAAAAATATCAACTATGAATAATTTATTGGAAGTTTTGGACACAAAATCAAAAGGTTTTGAAAATACAGTTTCGATTGTTACAACTGGAGCAGCAGCGGGAATTGCAATTTCGAAGGCAATTAATAAGAATGAAAAAATTGGAGCTGTTGTTGGAGTAGGAGTAGGTTTGCTGGTTTACGCTATGTTTAGTCCTCAAAACAAATTGAAAAAAGTGAATAAAAAATTGGAAAAGCAAATAGAAGAGTTTGAAGCTAAATTGGAAAAATAATCTGTTTTTATTTGTAAGTATTTTAACTTATTTGGTGAGTTTAATTTTGCCTGTTCACTTATTAAGTATTGATTTTATTGAATATTATTCTGGAGATTCTAGAACAGAATATTTGAATTACATATCTAATATTAGGATATATAACGATATCAGAGTTGCCAATTGATTTTATCTGTTGGTTAGGGAACTTTACATTATTATTTTCTTGGATTTTTTATAAGATAAAAATAGGATGAATATTAGGTATTATCGCTGTTATTCAAATGTCATTATACGAAATTAATCATTTAACAAGATTAGATATTTTACAAATACATGAATATGATTTACCACATTTTGGTTATTGGATTTGGTTATTTTCATCCATTTTTGTCCTAATTTATCATTACAAAAAATATAAATTAAAAAGTCAAACATTGTAAAGTTTGACTTTTTAGTTTTGTGATATTCATAATTCGTTCTCGAAGATGATTAGATAGAATTTATTCTTAAGACATTTTAAATGTTTTTATCTTAATAATTATATTGATTTTGAATTAATTAGCAATCCATACTCTATGAAAACCTTTATTTAATGCCAATTTGGACTGATTTTCTTCTATTTTACGAATATGAAAATTCACTCTCGAAGATGATTTAAGTATAAACAAAATTTGCTTGTATAATTTATTGATTCTATATTATATTATATCTATAAAATTAGTCGAGATTAGTGTTGTTTTAGAAAATTGGAATTAATACATTTGTTAAAATAAATACTCTATAAAAACTATAGATATTATATAAGAAAATGAATCAACTAAAAGAGATATTAGAAAAAGTTACAGGACAAGTAAGTTTAGAAGAAAAATTATTTTTTTTGAATAACAACGTTAAAGAAAAAATAGTTTTTTCGACAAGTTTTGGTTTCGAAGATCAAGTTATTTCTCATGTTATTTTAAGTCAAAAATTAGACAATATTAAGATTTTTACTTTAGATACAGGTCGTGTTTTTCAGGAAACGTACAATACGTGGAACAAAACAGAATTTAAATATCAAGCGAAGATTAAACCATTTTATCCACCAACAGAGGAGTTAGAAAATTTTGTTGAAGAAAATGGAATTAATCCTTTTTACGATTCGGTTGATTTAAGAAAACAATGTTGCTATATCAGAAAAGTAATTCCTTTGAATCGTGCATTAAAAGAAGCATCAGTTTGGATTACAGGTTTGCGTGCGGAGCAATCGAATAATCGACATGATATGCACGAAATAGAGTTTGACGAAGAAAAACAATTATTCAAATTCAATCCATTGATTGATTTTACAACAGGGGATTGTTTCGAATATTTGAAAGAAAATAGAGTTCCTTACAACCCGTTACACGACAAGGGTTTTATAAGTATTGGTTGTGCTCCTTGCACACGTGCTATAAACGAAGGTGAAGATTTTCGTGCCGGAAGATGGTGGTGGGAAGACTATAGTAAAAAAGAATGCGGTCTACATGCAAAGTAGACTTCAGGTGTTAATTTAATTTGAATGACTCAGCCTATTTTAGGTTGAGTTTTTTGTTTACTTTTACTAGATAAGTTTCAATAATGGAAATAGAACAAATCTTAAATCAAATTTCGCCACTTTCATCACAGTCTATTCAATTGATAGCAGATAAAATTCAATTGATTCGATTACCAAAAAACACCACGCTTATTGATGCTGATAAAGTTGAGAAAAAGTTATATTTCATCAAAAAAGGAATTGTTCGCGCGTATACGATAGACGATGGAAAAGAAATTACGTTTTGGTTTGGGAAAGAAGGCGATTTGATTTTATCGATGCGAAGTTATGTCGAAAATAAAATTAGTTACGAAACAATCGAATTAATGGAAGATTGTGAGTTATATGAAATTAAATCTTCAGACATACAATTGTTTTATGCGACAAATTTAGAAATTGCAAATTGGGGAAGAAAACTTGCTGAAATTAAATTGATAAAAACTGAAGAGCGTTTTATTTCTAGGCAACTAGGAACGGCGATTGATCGTTATAAAAAATTGTTAGAAGAAAATCCAAGTTTGATTAATCGTGTGCAATTAGGTTATATCGCGTCTTATTTAGGAATTTCTCAAGTGACATTAAGTAGGATTCGCACAGAAATTTAAGCGAATAATTTTTTTACAAATGTAAAAAAAATCTATTTTTTTCTAATTCATCTTTGCATCAAAATATTAACAAAATGAATTGGATTTTATTGATTTTAGGAGGATTATTCGAGATTGGATTTACATCATCTTTAGGGAAAGCCAAAGAAACAACAGGCTCAGAAATGTACATTTGGTATGGCGCTTTTGCAATATGTTTGGTTGCAAGTATGACGTTATTAATCAAAGCAACACAAACTTTACCTTTGGGAACTGCTTATGCTGTTTGGACTGGAATTGGCGCTGTTGGAACAGTTTTAATCGGAATTTTTGTATTCAAAGAACCAGCTAATTTTTGGAGAATATTCTTTATTTTTACATTAATTAGTTCAATTGTAGGATTAAAATTTGTTTCGCATTAATGAACGAAGAAATTACAATAAAAAGAGTTGAAGAAAAACACATTACAGAACTTCAAGAAATCTCTAAAAAGACATTTGCAGATACATTTTCTTCTTCTAACACAGAAGAGGATATGCAAAAATATTTGAACGAAAGTTTTTCAGAAGATCAATTATTAAAAGAATTGAAGAATCAAAATTCGTTGTTCTTTTTTGCAATGATTAACCAAAAAATTGTCGGTTATCTGAAATTAAATATTGGTGATGCTCAAACAGAAGTTTATGATATGAATTCTTTGGAAATTGAAAGAATTTATGTGTTAGAATTGTTTCAAGGAAAGAAAATTGGACAAATTCTTTTTAATAAAGCTGTAGAAATAACTAAAAACCTCAACTTGCATACAATTTGGTTAGGAGTTTGGGAAAAGAATATTTCTGCGATTAATTTCTATTTAAAGAATGGTTTCGAAAAATTCGATCAACATATTTTCAGACTTGGAGATGATGAACAAATAGATTATATGATGAGATTGAAATTATAAGATTTATAATATGTCAAAATGTCTTATTAATTCTATATTTTATTAAGAATGTGAAGTGGTATTGTTTTTGACATTGTAACAAAAAATAATAGATATGGACGCAAATAGAGATTATACATTCGAAGAAATACCAGATAACTCTCACAATGAGCAGGATTTTTATGCAAAATTCAAAGAAAGATTAGATGATGTTCAAAAATTTCCAGCAGATTATTTGTTCAAATTCATTTATCCTTCAAGTGAAGAAACGATGAAAAAAATAAAAGATATTTTTGCAGGAACGAATGCTGAATTTGATTACAAAGCTTCAAAAAATAGAAAATATACATCTATTTCGATTAAACTTTATGTGATTGATGCGGATACAGTAATCAATTATTACAAAGAAGTTTCGAAGATAGAAGGCGTTATAATGTTATAAAAAAAGGTTGCAAATGCAGCCTTTTTTTATCTTTTTAAAAAGAGTAGGGAGGTATCAATTTTTCAATTATGAAATTAATGTTCCCAGAGTAACCCTCTTTATTATGTTAAATACATAATGTGATTATTTTACTTCTTCGATAAAAACAATTGAAATCAATTTTTTAAATTATTATTTTTTTCAACTTGCAAAGATTTATCGGAACTAAATTTTAGTTTATACTTCATTTTATAAAATTTTGAAAGTTAATTTTCAAAATTTTGCATTCTCAATTCATTTCATAAAATCAACTTATTTAGAATAGAATTTTTGCTTTATTAAATTTTCTTAGAAATAGTGAGTTATTAAAGTTATTATTAATCAATTTTAAATACTTGTAAATACTTACAAATATTTGTAAATGGATATATTGCTGAATATAAATTTATTATAATTAATGTAGAATTGTTTTTTAAATGTTTAATCAGATAAATTTTTAGTAAAACTATTTTAATAAGTATAATTGAGCACAAACTTTTGCATCAGATAAAGCTTCATGATGGTTGAGTTGAAGATTAAATCGGCGAGCACAATCGGATAATTTTGTAGGAACAATTCCTTTCTGTTTGAAAATTCTGTATGTACATTCCCACTTTTCGGCAAGGTTAAGTTGAGAGTAATTGAGGCTATAAAACTCCATTGTATTCTTCAAAACAGAACGATCAAACGATTCGTTATGTGCAACAACAAGCTGATTTTGTAAACGATGTTTGATTTCAAAATAGACGTCTTCAAAACTTGGTGCATCAATTGTGTCTTCGGGACGAATTCCATGAACCAAAATATTATGATAATTATATTGATTTTGTGGTGGTTGAATTAACGTGTAATACTCGTCTGTAATCACATTATCTGTCACAGTTACAATTCCAACCGCGCAAGCAGAATTACGATAATTGTTTGCAGTTTCGAAATCGATGGCAACAAAATTTTCCATAATTTATATTTTGTTCGATATAAAATTAATGATATTTTCTTGTTCGAAAGGAGAAAACCAATTGACAGTTTCATCTTTTTTGAACCATGTCATTTGACGTTTTGCAAAACGTCTTGTATTCTTTTTGATTTCTTCTATCGCAAAATCCAATGTAATTTTCTCTTCAAAAAAGTCGAACAATTCTCGATAACCAACAGTTTGCAAAGCATTCAAATCTTTTAAAGGAAATAAATTTTTTGCTTCATTTAATAAACCTTCGTTCATCATAATATCAACTCGACGATTGATTCGGTCGTACATTTCTTCGCGAGGAAGTTCTAAACCGATTTTAATTATGTTAAATGGATGTTTGTTCAAATCTTGATTTCTGAAGTTAGAGAAAGGTAAACCCGAAGATCTAAAAATTTCTAAAGCACGTGTTACACGCTGTTTATTGAAAATATCAACTTCTTCAAAATACTTTGGATCGACTTCTTGCAATTCTTTTTGCAATTTTTCAATTCCAAATTCAGCAAGCTCATTATTCAAATCTTCTCTAATTTTAGGATTAACATCAGGAAATTCGTCAAAGCCAACTGTGATCGCTTTTTCATATAAACCAGATCCACCAACCATGACGCAAATGTCATTTGTTTTGAAATAATTATTCAAAAAAGCTAAGCCATCACGCTCAAAATCACCAACCGAATATTTTTCGTGAATAGAAATATTTTGAATAAAATGATGCTTCACTTCAGTCAATTCTTCCTCAGAAGGAACAGCAGTTCCTATCTTCATTTCTTTGAAAAATTGACGACTATCACAAGAAATAATTTCGGATTGAAAATGTTTTGCAACTTCTATTGCCAAATTGGTTTTACCAATTGCAGTTGGTCCAACAATAGAAATTAAGGTTTTATTATTTTGAATTTTTTGCATGTTATATGAAATCGAGCGCAAGATACTTCGATATTTTATGAAAAGAAAAAGCTTCTATAAAAAATAGAAGCTTTGTAAATTATATTGATCTTTAATTAATCATTAAAGTGGTAAAGGAAAACCACATCCGCCGTATAAGCAGGTTTCGGATTATCTTTAATTTCTAAATTTGCTTCGATGACAACTTTTGCAATTCCTCTCAAATTAGTAATAGATTTCAATTTTGCAGTTAATCTTACCTCACTATCAACCAAAACAGCTTGTCCAAATCTCAAATTTTCAATTCCATAATTGATTAACATTTTGATGTTGCGCACTTCCGCAATTTGATCCCACAAATGTGGAATTAAAGATAGCGTTAAATAACCATGCGCTATTGTTTTTTTGAAAGGTCCTTCGTTAGCTGCTTTTTCAGGATCTGTATGAATCCATTGATGATCTAAAGTTGCATCAGCAAAGCGATTGATTTGTTCTTGATTTATTATATGCCAGTCAGATTTACCGATTTCTTTACCTTCGAAAGCTTTGTATTCATCGAAATTATTAATAATTACCATTATTCAGGTGTTTTAGTTTTTAGTATTGTATTGCTCAAATCTAATGAATAATCGTCAGATAATAAATTTTATTTATGAGAAAGAGAGCATTTTTTGAATAATCTAAAAATAAAAAATCCGACTGAAAATTCAATCGGATTTTTTATAGCTATTTAATTTATTGCTACTCAATAATTTTTGCATCTTCAACATTTGCATAGGCTCTTTGCGTATCTCTCCATGCAAGATATTTAATAATTTCTTTGTTGAAATATTTCATTCCAAAAAGTAAAATCCCAAAATCATCTATCAAACCAAAAGGTCCAAATAGCGCTTCTGGAATAATATCAATAGGAGAAATAATGTATAAAGTTGCTACAAATCCAAGAAATAAATTCATGTTGTCAGGTTTATAACTTCCTTTTTTGTAATCACCTAACATATTGAAAAAAGCCTTTACTTTTTCAAAAAAAGATTTGTCTTTTTGAGCTGCCATTGCTGCTTCTCCAGCGACTTTAAAGAATTTTGATTTTTTCATTTCACAAAATATGTTTTAAAAACGTATTATGTATTACAAAGTACATGCCAAAACATTTAAATTGATTTTTGTGTCATGTTAAAACTTTATGTTACATTGTTTTACTTGTTTTTCTTTTTCAGTTTAATGATTTTTGCATTCAATATTCTGTCAAGCTTTGGATATCTTTCGCGCATTAATTTTGTGCTGTTAAAAATTTCTTCATCTTCCATTGTTTGTCCAGCGTAACCATCATACAAACTTTCTACAACATTCATTCCGTTCACCACTTTTCCAAAACTTGGAAAACCTACTACATCATTGGAATTGATTGTATCCAAACGATGATTATCTTTCAGATTAATAAACAAATCCAAATCTCTTGTGTTTTTTCCTGCGCGCGCAAAACTCAAAGCTCCTTTATTATTTCCAGCAATAACAGGTTCATCTTCTACAATAAACTTTTTCCATTGATTAGAAACAATTGTGTCTGTATTTCCAAATTGGGCGACAAAGTTCGGAACAACACGATAAAAAGTTCCATCTTCGAAAAAATTGTATTTAACCAATTGATAAAAACGATCAACAGCTTTTGGCGATAATTTTCTTTCAACTTCGATATCAATATTTCCTTTTGTTGTTTCAAATCGAGCAACAAAATTTTCTGGTGCCTGTTTCGTTGTCCATTTTTTATGAAAAACCGTTTTGCTAGAAGTACAAGCCGAAAGCGTAATAAGTGTAAATAATGTTAGAGTAATTTGTTTCATGTTCTAATTTTGTGGATTAAACTTAAACAAAAAACGACACTTAGCGTAAGTGTCGTTTCATTATTTTTGCAATTCTTGTTCAATTTTAAAAAACCATTCTGTTTTCTGGTTATAAACTTCCGCTTCGGCAAGCATATAATGTGCTTCTTTGGTTTCTTCATATTTCACGCGATCCATCGTTTCTGGGTTGAAAGGTGGTAAAGGTTGCACTTCTGCACTAAAAGTTTTGGTGTGGCCTTTATATGTAAATGTTTTGGTGATAATTTCTTTTTCCATTGTCTTTTAATCTTTGGTAAAAATACAACTTTTGCAACGGAGAATTTACATTCGGAATAATTTAATTTTTAGGCTGAATTATTTTTTGATAAATAGTAATTTTGCAGCTATATGATTACTCAAAATAATTCTAATCAACAACAAGTTCTTGTCGTTTCTTCGTTTGATGAACTTGTACATACAGCTTTTTCTGGGAAAAATAATGCGATAAATTGGCGGCGAAATTTAGAAGGTGATTTTGAGGAAATTGTGAATCAATTGATTTTAAAAGATGATATTACTGTTATTTCTATTGATGATTTGAATGATTTAGATTTATCTAATGAAGGAATTAAAGCGAGAAATATTTTGATCAATGATTTACAACAATTAACTGATTTTGGCGCTTCGCCAACTTTAAACTTACTGAAATGTTACGAACGCGATACTGAATTTGATTTTATTTCGACAGATGTTTATTCATTTCACGTTGATCGTTCGCCAATTCCTACGGATACTTTTTTGTGCACTTACTATGGCGCTTCCAGTGATATTGTAGCAAATGAAGATGTGGAACAAAAAATTTTGATTCCAGAAATTAGAGAAAAACTATTCGAATTATATGATGGACACATTGATGGTTTTGAAGATTTTTTGAAGGAATATTTCTTTGATTTGCATTATCTAATTCGTCCAGGTGTAGACCCAATTAATTTAGGATTAGGGGATCTTTGGCGATTGGCAGTTGATCATCCAGAACAAAAAGTTTTGCCTTGTGTACATCGCGCGCCGAAAGAAAATAAAGATGAATATCGATTATTGTTAATCTGTTAGGAATAAATTAATCAAATAACTATTAATAAAAATTATATAATTTAGATTCAAAAGATTAGGCTTTTGAATGAAGTCAAGCTTTTATTATTACAATGGTTTCACTAAATTTGCGTACATTTATTGATGAATAATTATTGTTAATTTAATTTCTATTATTATGAACAAAGAATCAGATATACTAAAATTAGAAGAAGCAGGAGCGTTAAATCGTTTAGCTAAATCTGCATCGCAAGCTGCAATTAGAGTTTCAGAAGCATTAGATTTATCAGTTCAATATGTTCAAGGAAATCGAATCATCGAGAGAAAACCTAATGGAGAAATTAAGGTGATTAAAACAATAGATCGAATAAAAGTTCCAGCTGAATTGAAAAAAGGAGCTAAATTATGTCTAAAATAAAACGTTTACGCGTTTTTGCTGGTCCAAATGGATCTGGAAAGTCTACTTTATTCGATTCAATCTCATCAAAATTTAATGCTGGATATTTTATTAATTCAGATTTGATTGAGAAAGAAATTTCTTTAAAAGGTTTTATTGATTTGGATCGATATGAACTAAAACTTACCGAAAAAGATTTTGAAGATTTTAAAACTGAACCTGCTTCAGTTTCATTATTCGAAAAAGCAAATAACGAAGGAAAAGCAATTGATGTGCAGTTTCGAAATAATGTTTTGGTTGATAAATCTAAATCTACACATAGTTACGAAGCGTCTTTTATTACTTCATTTATTCGAAAACACTTATTGATTAAAGGTAAATCTTATTCATTTGAAACGGTAATGAGTCATCCTTCTAAAATTGATGAAATAGTGGATGCTAAAAATCGTGGTTTCAAAACATATATGTATTTTGTCTGTATTGAAGATCCTTTGATTAATATTTCTCGAATTGAAAATAGAGTAGAAAAAGGTGGTCACGCTGTACCAGATGAAAAGGTGATTAAACGATATCATTCTACTTTAATGAATTTATTTCCAGCTTTAAAAATTGTAGATAAAGGCTATATTTTTGATAATTCAACTCAAGAAATGAGATTATTTGCACAAGTTAAGAGAAATGAACTTGAAATAGTTTCGGATAAAGTTCCAAATTGGTTTATAAAACAACTGCAATAAAAATTTTATCTTTGTAATTATAATGGTACAAATGGACGAATTCCAATTTAAAACGCCATTTATTACAAAGATTACATCAAATACTATGGATTTACAAGATCAATTAAAAAATCTTTTTCCTGATCATATACCTGAGCCAGAAGAAGTATCAAATGAAGAACAACATGAGTTATGGATTCAGAAAGAACCATTGATTTGTAAGTTTGAGAAACGAAAAGGGAAAATAAATACAATTATAGAAGGTTACGAAGGAGAAACAGAAGATTTCAAACTTTTAGCAAAAGAAATTAAGCAATTTTTGGGTGTTGGAGGTAGTTTTAAAGACGAACAAATCATCATTCAAGGAGATTATCGCGATAAGATTATGGCTTTCCTGAAAGATAAAGGATTTAAAGTGAAAAGAGTAGGTGGTTAATAATTTCTTTACAATTATTACTGATAAAAATTGTATATTGTTCTCTTATTTTTAATTATAAAATCATGAGTAAAGCAGCATCAGAATTAGTTTTAAATGCAGACGGAAGTGTTTACCATTGTAATATAAGACCAGAGCATTTAGCAGATACTATTATAACTGTTGGTGATCCAAATCGTGTCGAAAAAGTTTCAAGACATTTTGATACAATCGAGCAGACAGCAAGCAAAAGAGAAATTGTGACGCATACAGGAACGTTGAATGGTAAACGTTTAACAGTTATTTCGACTGGTATGGGAACGGATAATATTGATATTGTTTTATCTGAGTTAGACGCTTTGGCTAACATCGATTTGGAAACTGGTGAGATCAAAAAAGATTTCAGAAAATTATCATTTGTTCGTATGGGAACTTCTGGAGCTTTGCAAGCGGATATTCCTGTTGATAGTTTCGTTATTGGTTCTCACGGTTTAGGTTTAGATGGACTTTTGCATTATTATGTTGGGAGCGAAGCGATAATGAATAAAGAGGTAGAAGATGCTTTTATCAAACATGTTGATTGGTCGCCGAATAAAGCGCGTCCATATTTAGTAAAAGGATCTGATTTGTTATTAGATAAATTAGCTTCTGAAAAAACAATTCAAGGAGTAACGGCTACAGCTTGTGGTTTTTACGGACCTCAGGGACGTTATTTGAGATTACAACCAAATCCAGCCGATATTAATGAGCGTTTAACAACTTTTAATTACGAAGGTTTAAGAATCTCTAATTTCGAGATGGAAACTTCTGCAATTTATGGATTATCAGCGATGATGGGACATGAAGCATTGTCGATAAATGCAATTGTTGCAAATAGAATTTTAGGTGAATTTAGTGCCGATTCTTACAAAGCTGTTGATGCAATGATTGAATATTCGTTAGAAAGATTAACAAAATAATTTCGGAATCATATAAAACAAAAGCTCGAGAATTTTCTCGAGCTTTTTTGATTTTATATAATTTAAGAATTTTAATTCAAATTCATTAATTCTTTTGCTTGATTGATTGCTGCATCTGTCAATTCTGAACCAGAAATCATTTGTGCAATTTCTTCTAAACGTTGTTGTTGAGATAATTCAATAACGTTTGTTTGCGTTGTTTCGTTTACGACTTCTTTGTAAACTTTTAGCTGATAATTTCCTTTTGAAGCGACTTGTGGCAAATGCGTAATCACTAAAAGCTGCATATTTTCTGCCATTGTTTGCATTACTTTTCCTGTTTCATTTGCAACTTTTCCAGAAATTCCTGTATCTATTTCATCTAAAATCAACGTTGGTAAATGTTGATGAGTTGCCAATAATTTTTTAATCGCTAACATCAATCGAGACCGTTCTCCACCAGAAACAGATTTTTCAAAAATACGCGGTTCCATTCCTTTGTTTGCTGAGAATAGAAACAAAACTTCATCTTTTCCAGTTGCTGTAAAATCTGTTGTTTCGTTTAATTGAATGGTTAATTGAGAATTTTCCATTCCCAATTGTGACAACGTATTCAAGATATTTTTTCGGATAATTTCGATAGAAGAAATTCTATTTTTTCTAATTTTAATTACTTGTTTTTCAAGTTTTTCTGAAATTGAATTCAATTCTTTATTTAAGTGAATAATTAAATCACTCAAATTATCAAAACCAGAAGTTTGACTTTCTAATTCGTCACGTTTTGCAATTAATTCTTCAACAGAAATCACATTATGTTTACGCAATAATTTATGAATCAAATCGTAACGATCTGTAATTTCTTGTAATCTTTCAGGATTAATTTCAGTCGAATCTATCAAACTACTCATTTCACCAGAAATATCTTGCAATTCTATTTTAGAAGAAATTAATCGTTCGTAAATAGAATTGTATTGCGAATTATAATCCGAAATTTTATTCAATTTATTGCTTGCTTCATTCAATTGAGAAATGATTCCCATCTCTGGATGTTCCAAAAATTGGTAAGTTTCATTCAAAGTCGAAATAATTTCTTCTACGTTTGACAAAGATTTTATTTCGATTTCCAATTCCTCTAATTCTTCATTTTTTAGCGAAGCATTGTTCAATTCTTCCCACAAATGCAATTTATACTCTAAATCTTGTGATTGATTTTCTAATGAATTTTGAGCGTCTTTTATCTTTTTCTTTGTTGAAATATAATGGTTAAAATCCTTCTTATATTCTTTCAACAAGTCTTTATTTTCTCCATAAATATCCAACATCGAAAGTTGAAAATCAGCTTCAAAAATTTTAGGTGTATTAAATTGAGAATGAATATCAATCAATAATTCTGATAATTCTTGTAAAATAGAGACTTTAACAGGCGTATCATTGATAAAAGCACGCGATTTCCCAGAAGGTAATAATTCTCTTCTCAGAATAGATTCGTCTTCATAATCCAAATCATTTTCTTCGAAAAAATCATTCAATTCAAGATTTTTAATCTCAAAAACAGCTTCAATAATACATTTTTCATCAATATTTTTCAAGGCTTTTAAATCGGCACGTTCGCCTAAAACTAATTTTAAAGCACCTAACAAAATCGATTTTCCAGCACCAGTTTCACCAGTAATAGTAGTCATACCCTGATGAAAATCAATCTCCAATTGATCGATAATGGCAAAATTATTAACGCGAAGAGTTTTTAACATTTACTTTTTCAATTTATTCCAATAATTGTCATTGTATTTTGGCGCGATTGAATTTAAAATTCCTTTCAGTTTCTCGATATTCACCGTAGAAACCTGTCCGCCTGAAAATACTTGACTAATTTCGCTATTTTTTGCTGTTAGGAAAAGTTCTAGCGGATAAAATTGAGAATAATTTCCTCTTTGGTAAAATTCTAATTGCAATAATGTATTTCCAATCGCATTTTTCCCACGAACTTCGTTCTCAGACATAATGTCTAAGCCGTTTCTATGATATTGATAGATGATATTTCTAAGTGTAGAATTATCCGATTTTAGAATATTGTTAATTAACGCAGAACGCGATTTTATTCCATCTAATTCGCTCCAACCAGAGAAATTATTATTTGCTTGACCGAAATCTGCAATTTTTTTCGCCATTTTGAAATACTCTGTTCCTCCTTCTTTCGCAAACGTATCTGCATCATATCCCAAAACCAAATAAATGTAATACGTCATTACATCTGTCAAATTTTTTCCACTGAATTTACGATCATTGAAAATTAACTCTTCAGATTCTTGGTATTGAAACGTAAAATTATCGTCAGATAAATTAAGAACAGGCGTATAGTACGTTGAGTTAAAAACAGGACGACGAGATTGTACCAAAATAGTACCTTTCATTCTGTTTCCCTCACGTTCCGTTACATTGATGACGAAACTAGCTTCAATTCTTTCGTATGTTTTTAAACGATCATTTGTCCATTTTGTTGAATTAATAAACGTTTTTAATGATCTTTCTAAAGTTTGATAAACCTGTGTATTAGATCCCTGAACCTGAGAATAATCGACTTTTACATCTGCAATAATATTTTGCGAGAAAGCCGAAATAGCTAAACACGACGAAAAGAAAATTGAGGCTAATTTCTTCATAATAAATTTTATAACTTATTTAAAATGACATTCAAAATATCTTTTGCAACATCTGTTTTTGATTTTGCATCAAATTGTTGCATCGATAAATCTTTATCAATAATTGTAATTTTGTTTGTATTCTTCTGAAAACCAGCTTCTTTATCTTGCATCGAATTAAGAACAATAAAATCAAGATTCTTTTTGGCTAATTTTTTCTTTGCATATTCTTCTTCGTTATTCGTCTCTAATGCAAAACCAACCAATAATTGATGTGTTTTGATTTCGCCTAACGATTTTAGAATATCAGGATTTTTCACCAATTCGATAATTAAATTATCATCGTTTTCTTTCTTAATTTTATGCTCAGCCATTTTTTTTGGACGATAATCTGCAACAGCCGCTGACATTACCACAGCATCAGCATCAGCAAAATTAGCGTACATCGCTTCGTACATATCACGAGCAGAAACAACATTTATTCGATCGATAGGAAAACCTGTAACAGATTCGTGACTTGGACCACTAACCAAGGTAACTTTTGCACCCAAATTAGCAGCAGCTTTTGCAATCTCGAATCCCATTTTTCCCGAAGAATAATTACCTATAAAACGAACAGGATCTAAGTTTTCGTATGTAGGACCAGCAGAAACTACTACTTTTTTTCCGTGAAGTGGGAGAGTAGCTTCGATTGTACTTTCCAAAAACGCAATAATGTTTTCAGGTTCAGCCATTCTACCTTCTCCAATTAATCCACTTGCTAATTCACCAGCTTCGGCAGGAATACAAATATTTCCGAAAGATTCTAATTTAGCAATATTTTCTAAAGTTGATGGATGTTTGTACATATCCAAATCCATTGCTGGAGCAAAATATACAGGACATTTAGCCGAAAGATAAGTAGCTAAAACCAAATTATCACACGTTCCATCTGCCATATGAGAAAGTGTATTTGCTGTACAAGGTGCAATAATCATATAATCTGCCCAAAGTGCATATTCTACATGATTATTCCAATCACCTTTATCGCCAAAAAACTCCCATTCAACTGGATGTTTGGAAAGCGTGGAAAGTGTAAGTGGGGTAACGAAGTTTTGAGCTTCTGGTGTCATAATAACTTTGACATCTGCTCCTTTTTTGATAAGCCCTCTAACAAGAAAAGCGGCTTTGTAGGCCGCTATTCCGGCAGAAACTGCCAAAAGAATTTTTTTACTATGTAAAACAGACATTATTTATCCTCATTTGGATTTCTGTAATATACGTCATTGTCTAACCATTCCTTAACCGCAATAGAAGTCGGTTTTGGTAATCTTTCGTAGAATTTTGAAACTTCGATTTGCTCTCTGTTTTCAAAAACTTCTTCTAAAGAATCTGTATGTGCAGCAAACTCATCCAATTTCTGAATTAATTCAGTTTTCATTTCTTGGTTAATTTGTTCTGCTCTTTTACCCATAATTACAATCGATTCGTATAAGTTTCCTGTTTTCTCATCGATTTTATTACGATCATAAGTTTGTGTTGTTGGTGCTGCACCGATATCCTTGAAATTCATAATGAAAGAATTTTATATATTTTACTATTATTTATTATTTTGCTCTTTGCTTAATTCAGCTTGATCAGCTTCAAATTTCTTTTTAGCTACTTCTATATCAGCTAATTGTTTTTTAGTCTCAACCATATCTTTGTCGATTTTCTCCATCAATTTATCAGCTTCTGCTTTAAATTTTGTTTGCGGATAATATCTTGTTAACAAAAGATATTGCGTTCTGGCATCTTGTAAACGTAAATCTTTGTTCTCGATACGAGAGAAATTTAACGCCAATTCTGTTTTAGAACGTAATGAATACATCATTGCTTCTTCACGAAATTTAGAATCTGGATATTCATCAACCATATTGTCAAAAGAAACTCCAGCAGCCTTATATTTCATTGTTTTGTAATAAACTTTAGAAATTTCGAAAGACTTTAATTCTAATTTTTGTCTAAGTTCTGTAATATAATTATTCGCTTCTGCAACGTGTGCTGATTCTGGATACGAATTGATAAATCCTTGTAACTCACTGATTGCTGTGTACGTACTTGTTTGATCCAAGTCATATTTTGGCGAATCTTTGTAATAAGAAAATGCCGATTTGAATAAAGCTTCTTCTGCACGGCTATCCATAGGATAAGCTCCTGCAAAGCTTTTGAATTGATGTCCTGCTAAACGGAAACTTTTTTCGTTAAAGTTACCTTGTGCCATATTATAGGCAATGTCCGCAGATTTTTCTGTTCCTACAAATGATGTAGAAATTTTTTCATACAATTCGTTTGCCAAATCATATTTACCATCTTGATACAATTGTGTAGCCAATGTAAAGATTTCGTCTTTATCCGTACTTTTCATCGCTTTGTTATAGGTCTTGTTACAAGACACTAAAGAAGCGCCAATTAAAACTACTAAGCTTAGTTTTTTAAACATTCTGCAAATTTAATAAAATTTGAGGACTAAAGTATAAAATATTTTTTTCTTATCCTCTTAATAAAATCTCAAAGTTTTGATTTATTCCGCTGTTGTGTCTGTACTTAATGTAACTATATCACGATCAAATAGATATAAACCTCCTTTGTCAGATCCAATCATTTCTAGCTTATCTAAGATATTTCTTGCTAATTTTTCTTCTTCAATTTGCTCAGAAACATACCATTGCAAGAAATTGTGAGTTGAATAATCTCTTTCTTCTAATGTTAAGCCTACAATTTCGTTAATTGATTCAGAAACAAAGCATTCGTGGTTTAAAATTGCAGTAAAAACTTCTTTCAATGTTGTGAAATCTTGTTTTGGTTCTTCAATTTGTGGAACAAACGCTTTTCCGCCTCTTTCGTTAATAAATTTAATTAATTTTAACATATGCATACGTTCTTCGTCTGCATGCGAGTACAAGAAATTTGCAGTTCCTTCTAAACCTTTCACTTCAGCCCAAGAAGCCATAGCTAAATATAATTGAGAAGAATCTCCTTCTAATTTGATTTGTTTGTTTAATGCGTCTAATATTGTATCTTTTATCATAGCTTTATTTTTTTAGATGTTTGATAATAATTGGTTAATTTTTGTTGTCAAATTAGCTGATGCTGGAACTAAAGGTAATCTTGTAAATGGTTTACAAACTCCTTTTTTATCTAAAACAGCTTTTATTCCGCAAGGATTTCCTTCCTCGAAGATAGCACGTGTAATTTCTACAACTTTGTAATGACCTTCGTAAGCAGCAACAACTTCTTTGTTGATTGCTTTGCGAATCATATCTGTAAAAACAGTTGGAACACCTTGTCCAATAACAGAAATAACACCAGAACCTCCAGCTAAAGTCATTGGAACAGCGAATTCATCATCACCAGAAATAATATTGAAATCTTCGCGTGTATTTTTACGGATAATATCTGTTGATTGTAAGAAATCTGGTGAAGCTTCTTTAATCGCAACAATATTTTTGAATTCATTTGCTAAACGAATTGTTGTATCTGCTGAGATATTAGAACCCGTTCTACCAGGAACATTATACAAAATAATGTTGGCGTCTGTACTTTCTGCAATCGCTTTATAATGTTGATAAATCCCTTCTTGATTTGGTTTATTATAATAAGGAGAAACCGTAAGAACTGCGATATAATCACTCAAATCTGTTTCTTGATATCCATTAATAACTTCTGCCGTATTGTTACCTCCAATACCCAAAACCATCGGAACACGATTAGCATTCGCCTTCTTTATTGTTTCGATTACCTGTTTCTTTTCATCTTTTGTAAGTGTTGCTGCTTCTGCAGTAGTTCCTAAAATAACTAAATACTCAACACCGCCATCGATACTATAGTTTACTAAATTTTCTAATGCAGTATAATCTACGGTACCATCTTGTTGAAAAGGCGTAACCAAAGCAACTCCTGTCCCAATTAATTGTTTCATCTTTTATAAATGTTATTAAATCTAATACTAAGTTAAAATTCGGAATTATATCTTGAATAATCAAATAATAGTGCTAATCTATAATTGGTCTTAGATAAAATCCAAAATCTTTCAAAAATAGCGATTAATTTATAGGAATAAAATTAATTTAAGCCAATGTTTTATGATTTTACTTATAAAAAAAAGCCACTCAAAACGAGTGGCTCATATTATTTCTAACTTTAGATTAGTTAAATGTATATTTAAATCCTAAAGAAAAACGACCAGCTTCAAAATCTGAATCATTTGATAATCTCCAATCAGGCTTCCAATCAAAATGTAAAGCCAAAGGAGCAGATGGAATTTTATATTCTAAACCTGCTTGTGGACGAATACCAAATATTGTTTTATCTTCATAATATCCTTTATCTACAAAAGTTAATTGAGGTCCAACCCCTACATACCATCCTAAGCCATTTGTACCAGAAAAAGGTTGATTATATGTATAATCTGCACCTAAAACAGTAACATGATCTCCAAACATCACCTGTACATTACCAGCGTTTTTACCATCAAAAGAGTGTTTGAATTGTGGACCTACTAATGTTTCTCCATCTCCTAAATCTACAACAACACCTAAAGCATTTTTATAGTTTTGAGCATTTACTTGAGAAATTCCTAATGCCATTACAGCAACTAATAATACTTTTTTCATTTTTATTAAATTTTCAGTTTTTAACTTTGTTATACCATCTATTTTACAAAAAGCGTGCAAATGTTATCTTAATGTTAAGTTTTAACATTTTTAATCGAATAATAATTATATATATTGCTTTGTATGAGTAAGATATTTGGTTAATTTAAAATCATTCTAAAGTTTAAACTTTTACATTATTCTCTTAAAAAAGTTAATTTTGTAGAAACAAAACAATAATGATTAAAACTGTAATTTTCGATATGGACGGCGTAATCGTCGATACAGAACCAGTACATAAATATGCTTATTTCGAACATTATAAAGAACTGAATATTCCAGTTACGGAAGAATTATTTGCTACATTTACAGGACAATCGACAAAGAATGTTTATCAAATTCTGAAAGATAAATTTGATCTGAAAGAAGAAGTGAACGATTTGGTTTTGAGAAAACGTACCATCTTTAATGAAGCTTTTGACACAAAACCTGATTTGTATTTGATTGACGGGGTTGAGAGTTTGATTAAAGATTTATACAGTAATGGAATCGAACTGATTTTGGCGTCCTCGGCTTCAAAATCGACAATTGATCGAGTTTTTAATCGTTTTGAGTTGAATCAATATTTTACACATAAAATTTCTGGCGAAAACTTTCCGAAGTCAAAACCAGATCCTGCTATTTTTCTATATGCAGCTGATTTGGCTAAATCTAAACATGCTGAATGTATAGTTATCGAAGATAGTAAAAACGGAGTGGAAGCGGCTTCCCGTGCGAATTTGTATTGTTTAGGTTACAAAAGTGCAAATTCGAAACAACAAGATATTTCAAAAGCAAATTGTATTGTAGATGATTTTAATGCGATTGATGCAAATTTTATTAAAGAATTTGAATTAACAATTTAAGATTAATCAATAATCTTAAATTGTTTCATTAAGAAAATGGCATTCATCATTTTGGTTGTGCCTTTTCTTAATTTATAATCTGAATAATAATTGTTGTCCACGTTTTTTAATTCGAAACAATAATTAATAATATGATCCGGGTTTTCACCTTCCATTTTCGTTAATTCTAAATCGTGAGTCGCGATAAAACCAATCAATTTTGTAGGAGATTTAATCAATTTTTCTAAAAATTTTTGCGAACCAATTAGTTTATCTTCTGAATTTGTTCCTTTTAAAATCTCATCTAAAATGATGATTTGTGGTTGATCATTTTCTAAACGTTCAATCAAAATTTTCAATTTATTAATTTCATTTTTGAAATAAGAATCGCCAGAAGACAGATTATCGACTGTCCTGATACTTGTAAATAAATCCATTGGATAAAATGACATTTTTTCTGCACTCACTTTTGAGCCATTCATTGCCAAAACCAAATTTGTTCCAACTGTTCTCAAAAAAGTACTTTTTCCAGCCATATTTGCACCTGTAATAATCGCAATATTGTTTGGACGATTGGTTTCAAAATCATTTTTCACAACTGTTTTTTCATCTAATAAAAGGTGAAAACCATTCGTAATTTTTAACGCATAAGGTTCATCTACAATTTCGGGATATGTAAATGATGTATGTTTATCATTGAAAATAGCAAAAGAAACGAAGGCCTCTAATTTCGCCAATTCATCTAACCAAGGTTTGATTTGATGAACCGTTTTTTGAACTTCATTTTCAAATTTGATCGAATAATGTAATCGCCATAAGAAAAAAGTATTTAATACAAAGCCTAAAATCGGGAAATTTGCTGCATCTAAAGTTTCTTTTGTTGAAGAAATTGTCTTGATTAAATCCGATGATTTGAAAGGATTTACAAATGTATTTTGAATTTCAACATTTAGTTTTGATTCAAATTTTTCTTCTTCAATATGTCGAAAAACTTCATATAAATTATCCAATTCATCTGCTTTCATTGTCGTATAAGCTGCTATTCGTCGAAGTTGTTGTTTATAAAACATGGAAATTGCATTCGAAATAATAACTGCGCCTAGAATCCAATAAAAAACAATTTCTTTCGGAAAACTAATAATTGCTAAAGCGATAAAACATAAAATATTCAGAACAGAAAAGATTAGTGGAAGTAATTTTATTGAATTAGTATTGAATACACGATTTTCGAACACAAAAATTGAAGATTGATTCATGTTTAATCGCTTTGTAAATGTCAAAAATGTCACTATCCAATTTCTTTTTTCAGCCAATTCTGTAAATGCATTTTGTCTATCAATAATTTCTGATTTGTCTAAAATCAAATTCGATAAAAAATGTTTCAACTGTAAATTTCCAATTCGAGTTTGCGTTTTATTGATCCGATTGAAGATTGAATTTCCTTCCAAAATATCTAAATCTTTGTTGTAAACATTATTGAACTGAGAATTATCTTCAACAAATGGATCGATAGAATCATCAGATTTTATTTGATTAATAATTTCTAAAGCTTGAATTGAATAATTGAGTTCCGAAGAAATTTTAGAAGTTTTAACCACTAAAACGATGAAAACTATAAATAAAATAGAAGAAATAATCAAATATAAATTGTTGCTCGACGTGACGTAAAGCAAGAAAAATACAACCGAAATAATAAATGCAACAAGCCTGATATTGCTGATTTTATTCTTTTTAGATTTCAATAAATTAAAATCATTTTGTAGTTTTTCTTCTATTTTTAGATAGTCTTCCATTCTTAATTTTATTTCTGATTAAAAGTAGTGGTATAAATAATAAAAGAGCGAAATTTCGCTCTTTTATTATTTTTTAACTTCTTGAAATTGTTTTTCTGTAATTATTCCTTTTTCAACCATTTTAGAAAGCCAATCAATAATTTCATGCTTTTCTTTAGATTTTAATTTTGAAAGGTTAATTGTTGAATAATTTCCAATATCATTTTCTATTCCATATTTTTCAGTTATAGCATCCAAATAATCTATATAAGCTTTTTCAAAGTGATATTTTTCTGCCATTATTTTTGAATAAACCATTAAAGAATCTGTTCTACCTTCAAAATTTGAATCTTTTAAATGATAAAATAATTCTGAATAAGCTTCTTCATCACCAAGTTTCTTCACTTTAGTAGTAATCGAATCGTAATTATCAGAAATTGAATTCATTGTTATTACATTCTCATGAATTACAGGTGTAACAATATTGTTTTCTTTTTTACAAGAAAACAATAAAATATAATAACAAATGAAAATATATTTCTCTTTTTTAATGATTACAATACTTTTATTTCGAATACTTTTTCATCATTCAAATAACCTTCTAAGGTATCTTTTGAATTGATTTTAGAAACTCCCGCTGGTGTACCAGTAAAAATTAAATCACCTTTTTTCAAGGTAAAATATTTAGAACATTCAGCAATTAAGGTATTGATATGAAAAATCATATCTTTTGAATTTCCTGTTTGTACATTTTCTCCATTTCGATCTAATTTGAATGTAAGATTTTCTAAATCAAAATTTTCTTTTGGATGAAAATCAGAAGCAAATGCAGAACCATCAAAAGCTTTCGCAATTTCCCAAGGAAAACGCTTTTCTTTCAATTCTTGTTGTACATCGCGCGCTGTAAAATCAATTCCTAAACCGATTTCTGAAAAATAACGATCTGCAAATTGAGGTTGAATCATTTTTCCAACTCGATCAATTTTAATTACAATTTCCGTTTCAAAATGAACTTCTTTCGTAAAACTTGGAATAACAAAAGGAAAACCCTTTCTTAAAATGGCCGAATCTGGTTTCATAAAAAACATAGGCGATTCTGGAATTGGATTATCTAATTCTTTTGCATGTTCGACGTAATTTCGTCCGACACAAATAATTTTCATCGCTTAAAAACCGTTTTGTAATTTGATTCGAGTAAAAACTTTCTTTGTATATAAAGGAAAATCGGCATTCTGAATCCACGCATAATAACCTGGATCTTTCGCAAAGATATCCGTCACAACTTGTCCTTTATACTTGCCAAACGAAATAATTTCTTGGTCTTTATCATTGTACTGAATAAATCCAGCTAAATCAGCCGTTTTGCGTTGAGAAGAAAATTCGCTCAAAAATTTATTGTCATTTTCAAGCTCGTCATATTTCTCGATTTGCGCCATCAAAACTTCGTAAGTCGCAATTGTATCAGCTTCCGCAGAATGTGCATCAATCAAATCTTTATCGCAATAATACTTATAAGCAGCGCTTAAATTGCGAGGTTCCATTTTATGATAAATCACTTGCACATCAATTGGACGATGTTTTGATAAATCAAAATCAAAACCATTACGTAATAATTCTTCTGCTAAAAGTGGAATATCAAAACGATTTGAATTATATCCTGCCAAATCAGAATCTTTAATCATTTCCATAATCGCAGGGGCAAGTTCTTTGAAAGAAGGCGCATCGGCAACATCTTCGTCAGAAATTCCGTGGATTAAAGTTGTTTCTGGTGGAATTGGAATTCCAGGATTAACTTTCCAAGTTTTTACTTCTTTTGAACCGTCTGTCAAAGCTTTCACGATAGAGATTTCAACAATACGGTCTTTTGAAACATTAGTTCCAGTTGTTTCTAAATCAAAGAAACAGATATTTTTAGTTAATTTCATTTTGTAATTTCTTTTCTAAAAATGATTGAGATAAGGATGTACAATAAGATGATTAGCGGAATTGCAGCAACTTGCAACCAAGCCACTAAACCTAATGTAATGATTAAGAAAATATATTTATAATAATTTTCTGCCCAACTCAATCCTTTAAATTTTAAGGCAAATAATGGTAAATCGACAATTAATAAAACACTAAATACAATAGAAACGGCAATTAATAAATACGGATCAAGAGATGGATTTATAATTTGTCCATTATTGTAATAGATAGAAAATAATGAGAAAATAAATAAGGTATTTGATGGTGTTGCCAAACCTTTGAAATACGTTGCTTGATCTTCATCTAAATTAAATTTTGCTAATCGTAACGCCGAAAAAGCAGGAACTAAAAAAGCAAATAATGAAATTGCAGCAATTTTTAAATTCTCATTTTCATAAATAAAATCAGTTGAAAAATGATTAAACATCGAAAATAACATCAATCCTGGTACAACACCAAACGAAATACAATCTGCCAAAGAATCCAATTCTTTTCCAATCGGGCTACCAATATTCATTAGTCGTGCAACCATTCCGTCCAAAAAATCAGCAACTAATGAAATCAACATCAAAACCATCACAATTGTAACTGTGGTAGTTGTGATTTGAGCATTGCTCGAAATCATGAAAATGGCTGATAATACACCACATGAAAGATTAAGTAGTGTTAGAAAATTTGGAATTGTAAATAATTTCATAAATGAATTTTTCATCGCAAAAATACAAACAAAAATTAATCTGAATCCTTTTTAAACACAATAAAACCACTATTTTTGAGTTTTTATATTCGTAATTCATCAATTTTGAAAAAGACATTCCTTATATTATCTGTTCTGGCAAGTCAATTTGCTTTTTCTCAAACCACACGCAAATATTCGAACGAGTTTTTGAATATTGGTGCAGATGCGCGCTCGTTTGCAATGGGTAATGCGGTTGTGGCGAATATTGGAAATGCAAATGCGGCTTATTGGAATCCTGCTGGATTAACGGAAATTACCTATGATTGGGAAGCTGCAGCAATGCATGCTGAATATTTTCAGTCGATTGCAAAATTTGATTATGCGGCGGTTGCAATTCCGTTGAGAGAAAGTAATTCTACGATTGCATTTTCGTTTACACGTTTTGGTGTTGATAATATTTTGAATACAACAGAATTGATTGATAATCAAGGAAATATTAATTACGATAAAATCTCTAAATTTTCTACAGCAGACTATGCTTTAACAATGTCTTATGCGGGAAATGTCTTTAATAATAAAGATATTCAGTTTGGTGCAAATGCTAAAATCGTTTATCGACATATTGGGAAATTTGCGCAAGGATTTGGTTTCGGTTTAGATCTTGGTTTGCAATATCGTACCGATAATAAAATGTATTTTGGTTTGATGGCACGAGATATTACAACAACTTTCAATGCGTGGAGTATCAATAAACAAAAGGTAAAAGAAATCACGATTGACGAACCAAATAATGAAGGTGAGCCAACAATTTTGAATGATTTACCTGGAGAGAATATCGAATTAACAATGCCTAAATTGCAATTTGGAGTTGGAAAACGTTTTGATTTTAATGAACGAGTTTCGTTATTGGGAGAGGTTGATATGAATATCGAATTTCAACAAACGAATGCCGCAATTTCTGGAAAAGGATTTTCGATTTCGCCACAAGTTGGTCTTGAATTAGGTTATGATGACATGGTTTTTGTACGTGGAGGATTGAACAATTTACAGAAGATTTCGCAATTTGATGGAAAAGATAAAACTCAAATTCAGCCAAATGTTGGGGTAGGTTTCAAATACAAAGGAATCTCGATTGATTATGCTTTGACAAACTTTGGAGACAGCGGTTTAGGATTATATTCTAACATTTTCTCAGTCCGTTTCGAGATGGATAAATGGAGATAAATAAGTTTTACTCATAATTATATTGATAGGTATATTTTTCTGAATATTGATATTTTATACTCTGTCAAGTGTTTCCAAAAGCGTTTTGGCATCATTTGGATTAGTAACATAGAATTTTTCCTTGTTTCAATTGTTGTCCAATTAAAATAAGACTTCCACAATTCTTGGTATAAATTCTCTTTTACATCAAAATAATAATTAAAGGTAAAACATTATATTTTGGATCAGTTTTCGCAAAAAATAAATCTTAATTAATCTTTTCAAAACGAATAAATATCGCTGAAAAAGTTTAACAAAAAATTTAATCGTACTCCAAATTGATTAAAAGTTCAGTTTTTAATCGGCTGATAAAATTACAATCTAATTCAGCAAGAAGAATATCAATTAATTGAGACAAAAAATCGCGGTGAATATAGTTAAATACAAAGGTTTTTTCATTTGTCATAAAATAAAAATCAAAATGACTAAAATAACCTGAAATTGATTTAATCTCTAGTGTTGGAAGTTCTTCGGGTTGAAAAAAATCACTTAATTTTGCACGATAATCATGCATTTTTTTGATAGAATTTGAATTAATATCAACATATTCCAAATTTAAATCTTCAATTTCATCTGAATAAAATTGAAACAAAAATTCATTTTTAGGATAATCATTTATGTACAAATTGAAACGATTATCTTTTTGGTATAACTGAAAAAGTCGATTAAATTCTTGCACATTATTGATCATAATAGATGAAGTTAAATAATTGATTTGAATAAATTTAAAAACATTTAGTTAAATAATCAAATAAAAAAGAGCCAAATTAACTTGGCTCTTGTATTTCTAGTAACGTATTGTTCTTGTTGTATTTGAAATTGGTTGATCAATATCTTTGACGAATTGTGTTCGTTTGACCCAATTTTTATGATTATCATATTGATATTTAATCGTGGAAATATTCTTTACTTTTCCTGCTTCATCAATCACAGTTTCTTCAATAATATTATTGTTTTCATCAAATTTGCGAATATATTTATTGACTTGTTTATTGTCTTTGTCCACATAATTTTCCTCTATAGGATTGCCTTTCGCGTCGTTTTTATAATTCAACGTATAATTTCCTTGGTTATATTTCACCAATGTTTTGACTAAAAATCCATTTTGATATTGAAACGTTTTTTCGATAAAAACATCAGAATCTTCCAATAAATTAGTTTCTCTTTCGTAAGTTACATTCTGATTTTGGTCTAATTTGTATTCAGTTTTAGAAACATTGACATCATTTTCGCTTTTCGTGACAATGTAACCGTCTGTTGTATATTCATAATCAAAATTGAAAACTAAACTTTCGTCATTGTTTTTCATTTCTCTCGAAATCAATTTATTCGATTCATTATAATTAAATATTTCAGCAAAAGTTTTATTTCCAGCTTCATCAAAATAATCACGTTTTGTCGGATTACCATCTTTATTATACGTTGATTTTGTGTAATATTCCGTTTCATAACCTTCAATAAACTTCATGCGAATACGTGCTTTTTGCATCGATTCTTCGATAAAAGTTGGATTTCCTAAAACATCATTTTGTTGTAATTCAGATTTTTGAGCAAATGCAAAACCTGAAAATAATATGGTAATTAAAGCAATGTTTTTTAACATATGTTGTATTTTTTTTTTTCTTGAATAGAAAGATTAACCAAAATTAATTCAAAAATGTAAATTTCTTGATCTATTTAAAGGTGAACGTAAAAACTAGAACTTATATTTGAAAAAAAAATAAAAAAATGAGCACAAAATTTAAACTTTTAGGAAATCAACCAGCATTTATCGATTTATCATTGTTATTAGTACGTTTAGCTGCTGGTGGATTTATGTTTACACACGGATTCGGAAAATTGCAAAAATTAATCAATGGAAATTTCGAATTTGGAGATCCAATTGGACTTGGACCAGAAATTTCTTTAGGTTTAACTGTTTTTGCGGAAATACTTTGTGCTTTTTTAGTTTTGGTCGGATTATTTACTCGTTTGGCGGTAATTCCACTAATCATTACAATGTTAGTTGCTGTATTTATCGTGCATGCAGATCATGATTTTGGTAAAAAAGAATTGGGATTATTCTACTTAATCAATTATTTAGTTATATTTTTATCAGGCGCAGGAAAATATTCTTTAGACAAATTGATACTTAAAAAATGATAAAAACATTAACCTATAGTTTATTGATTTGTTCTTCTGCATTATTTGCTCAATCAAAAAATATGAAAAACATTGTTTATACGCCATTAGCAAAGGCAGAATTAACATTAATAAAAGAAAAGAAATCCTATGATCCTTTTCGTGTTTTATTAACAACTTCGGATGCAGATACAAAAATCTTAAAATCAACTTCTATTGATATTGATCCAAAAGATCCATTAATCAAATTATTGGCCGATCGTATGTATGCAACGGTTCAAGACGAGGCAAGTAAAGGTGTTGGTATTGCAGCTCCACAAATTGGAATTAATCGCAACGCGGTTTGGGTGCAACGTTTTGACAAAGAAGGCGAACCTTTTGAGTTTATTATCAATCCAAAAATCACGTGGTATTCGGACATTGTTCGTCACGGTCGCGAAGGTTGTTTGTCTATTCCTGATATTTTCGGAAAAGTGTATAGAAGCTTGGTTCTTCGATTGGCATATTATGATTTGGATGGAAATTTTCATGATGAAACAGTTGAAGGTTTTACAGCGGTTATTTTTCAGCACGAATACGATCATTTAACAGGAACGTTATTTACAGATCGAATGAAAGAGCAAGAAAATCTAAATTACGTGAAAGCTGAAGTGATGAACGATGTTTTTTACTTGAAAAAGACTAGTTCTTTTACAGATGACGACGACGATGAAGATTAAAAATTTCTTAAAACCTAGAAATTATTATGCTTGGCATAGTTTTTAGTTTAATTTTGCAAAAACTTATTTAGAAAATTGTTAGCATACACTACATATAATCATCCAACGAGCACAGAATGGGTGACTTTTGTTCATGGAGCAGGAGGAAGTTCTACGATTTGGTTCAAGCAATTGCGTGAATTTCGCAAACATTTCAATGTTTTGTTAATGGACTTGAGAGGACATGGACGTTCTAAGAAAAACTTGAAAGCGCTTTTCGAAAAACGTTATACTTTCAAATCAGTTTCAAAAGATGTGATTGATGTTTTAGATCATTTAAATATCGATAAAACACATTTTGTTGGGATGTCTTTGGGAACGATTGTGATTCGACAATTGGCAGAAGATTATTCGGAGCGATTCAAATCAATGGTGATGGGAGGCGCAATTATGAAAATTAATTTTCAATGTCAATTTTTGATTAACGTTGGAAATACATTCAAACATATGTTGCCTTATTTAATCTTGTATCGAATTTTTGCTTTCGCTATCATGCCAAAGAATACGCACAAAGAGTCAAGGCTATTATTTATCAATGAGGCGAAGAAATTGTATCAAAAAGAATTTTTGAAATGGTTCAAACTTACTGCGGATGTCAATCCATTGCTAAAATGGTTTCGAAAAGTTGAATTGAATATTCCGACTTTATATGTGATGGGAGCAGAAGATCATATGTTTTTGCCTTCGATTCAGGAATTAACAAAAGCACATACCAAACATTCAGAATTGATTGTTATCGAAGATTGTGGACATGTCGTGAATGTCGATCAACCACAAATTTTTAACGATAAAGTAATTGAATATATTCATCGAATTAAATAAAATAAACTAAAAAAAGCTTCCAATTGGGAAGCTTTTTTTAGTTTATTTTGATCTTTTTTCTAACAAATCTGGGCGACGTTCTTTTGTACGTTCAACTGCTTTTTCATACAACCATTCTTCAATTTTAGGAAAGTTACCCGAAAGTAAAACATCAGGAACTTTTAGACCTTTATATTCGGCTGGACGCGTATAAATTGGTGGCGCTAACAAATCATCTTGAAACGAATCTGAAAGGGCAGAAGTCTCATCACCAATTACGCCAGGTAATAAACGAATAATAGAATCAGCCAAAATAATTGCGCCAAATTCTCCACCAGAAAGCACATAATCGCCAATCGAAATTTCTCTTGTAACATACATATCTCGAATACGTTGATCGATTCCCTTATAATGTCCACAAATCATCATAAGATTTCCTTTCAATGACAAATCATTCGCAATTGTTTGATTCAACGTTTCACCATCTGGTGTCAAATAAATAATTTCATCATAAGTACGTTCATCTTTCAATTTCGAAATCATTTTGTCCAAAGGCTCACACATAATCACCATTCCAGAAGTTCCTCCATACGGATAATCATCTACATGACGATAACGTCCTTTTCCAAAATCTCTCAAATCGTGAACATGAATTTCAGCTAAACCTTTGTCTTGTGCACGTTTCATAATCGAAGCAGAAAATGGACTAACTAATAATTCGGGTAAAACAGTGATAATATCTATTCGCATACTGCAAAGATATTTGTTTAGCTACGTTTGCGCAAGTTTAAATCTATTTTTTGAATTTGATTGTTTTAACTGAATTTATAAATTCTTCTTGTGATCCCACAAGAAATTAATCCAAATAATATGATGAATGACAAATATTTTAATTGATTATTCAAATGATTGATTTTCTTTTAAAATTAATAAATACAATTGATATTATTCATTAGCCTTATTCAAATGAAATCGAGTAAATTTGTCTAAAATTTTAATCAAATGTTTTTATATAACAGACATAGACGACTACGCAAAAATGAATCAATTCGTAGTATGATTCGCGAAAATCATTTGTCACCAAACGATTTTATTTTACCAATTTTTATGGCTGAAGGAGAAGGTGTGAAGGAAGAAATTGCTGCAATGCCAGGTATTTACCGCCAATCACTTGACAATACTGTAAAAGAAGTAAAAGAAATTTGGGATTTAGGTATAAAATCAGTTAACATATATTGTAAAGTTAGTGATAACTTAAAAGATAACACAGGTAAAGAGGCTTGGAATCCAAACGGATTGATGCAAAATACAATCAAAGCAATTAAAGATGCTGTTCCAGAAATGATTGTAATGCCTGATGTTGCCTTAGATCCATATTCAATTTATGGTCACGACGGAATCATCAAAAATGGGGAAGTTATTAATGACGAAACTGTTGATGCTTTGGTAAAAATGACGTTATCTCATGCAGAAGCTGGTGCCGATTTTGTTGCACCTTCTGATATGATGGACGGTCGAATAGGAGCGATGCGCGCTGCTTTAGAGGAAAACGGTTTTCATAATGTAGGAATTATGACGTATGCTGCGAAATATGCATCGTCTTTTTATGGACCTTTCCGTACTGCTTTAGATTCTGCACCAGTTGATTCTCAAGAAATTCCGAAAGACAAAAAAACCTATCAAATGGATTACCATAATTCACAAGAAGCGTTACGCGAAGCAATTGCAGATGTAGAAGAAGGTGCAGATATTTTGATGGTAAAACCAGGAATGGCTTATTTAGATATTGTGAAATTAGTGAAAGATAATTTACAAGTTCCAGTTTCTGTTTATCAGGTTTCAGGTGAATATGCGATGATAAAAGCTGCTGTAGAAAAAGGTTGGTTAGATAATGATAAAGTTATTTTAGAGTCTTTAACTTGTTTCAAAAGAGCAGGAGCAGACCTGATTTCAACTTACTTTGCAAAAGAAGCTGCGCGATTATTAAATGATCAATAAATTAGTTCAAAATAGAAATAAAAAACCACTTCATTTGAAGTGGATTTTTTATGCTTTAAAGCGAATAATTAACCATTTTCGCTGTAAATTGTTGTTTTTCTAATGTAGATAGAAAATATTTTTGTTCAGCTTCAGCTTGTTCTTTTTTCTGATAATTCTTTTCGTAACCCGTTTGAATTTCTTTTAAAGAACCAATCGTTCCATTTTTCAATAAATAATTCTGAAACTTTGTATATCTATCTGCCAATTTGCCGTAGATATCTTTGTTATCGATGTTTGCTTCATAAACATCTGTCACATAAACTTCATTATCTTGTCCATAAGCGATGGAAAAAAAATAATAAGTTTGGTTATTCTTTGTTTGACTGAAAACCACCCCAGTAACAAAGAATAAAAATAGTACTAAACCTTTTTTCATTCAACCAAAATTTGAGCACGCAAGTTAATCATTATAACTTAATTAAAACCCTTGTTGTGTGATTTTATATTATTCGGTATAATTTTTTTATATTTGTGTCCTAAAATTGACTCAAAATGTTTCAAAATCTTCAGGATAAATTAGATAAAGCATTACATACCTTAAAAGGAAAAGGACAAATTACAGAAATTAACGTTGCAGAAACCGTAAAAGAGGTGCGTAGAGCCCTTGTTGATGCCGATGTTAGTTATAAAGTTGCAAAAGATTTTACAAATACGGTAAAAGAAAAGGCTTTAGGTGAAAACGTAATTACGTCGCTTAATCCTGGACAATTAATGGTAAAAATTGTTCATGATGAATTAGCAAAATTAATGGGAGGTGAGGTTACTGAACTGAAAGTAGACGATAATCCGACAATTATTTTGATTGCTGGTTTGCAAGGTTCTGGTAAAACAACTTTTTCTGGTAAATTAGCTAATTTCCTAAAAACTAAGAAAAACAAAAAAGTATTATTAGTTGCTGGTGATGTTTATCGTCCAGCTGCCATCAATCAGTTACAAGTTTTAGGAGAGCAAATTGGTGTAGATGTTTATGCTGATTTAGAAAACAAAAATCCTGTAGAAATTGCTCAATCAGCGATTGCACAAGCAAAACAAAATGGAAATAATGTAATTATTGTCGATACAGCTGGTCGTTTGGCGATTGATGAGCAAATGATGGATGAAATTCGTCGCGTTCACCAAACAGTTAATCCTACCGAAACTTTATTTGTTGTAGACTCTATGACAGGTCAAGATGCGGTGAATACTGCAAAAGCTTTCAATGAAGTATTGAATTATAATGGAGTTGTTTTAACAAAATTAGACGGTGATACACGTGGTGGAGCTGCTTTAACGATTAGAACTGTTGTTGATAAGCCAATCAAATTTATTTCTACTGGTGAGAAAATGGAAGCTTTAGATGTTTTCTATCCAGAACGTATGGCGGATCGTATTTTGGGAATGGGTGACGTTGTTTCGTTAGTAGAGCGTGCTCAAGAGCAATTTGACGAAGAAGAAGCAAAACGTTTGCAAAAGAAAATTGCAAAAAATAGCTTCGATTTTGATGATTTCTTAAAACAAATTCAGCAAATCAAACGTATGGGTAATATGAAAGATTTGGTTGGAATGATTCCTGGAGCTGGAAAAGCGTTGAAAGATGTAGATATTGACGACAATGCTTTTAAAGGGGTTGAAGCGATTATTCACTCAATGACGAAAAAAGAGCGTAAAAATCCAAATATTATCGATAATTCTCGTAAGAAAAGAATTGCAGCTGGTTCTGGAACATCTTTACAAGAAGTGAATCAATTATTGAAACAATTCTCTGAAATGGGAAAAATGATGAAATTTATGAATTCTGCAAATGGTAAAAAGATGATGGAAACAATGTCTAAAAATATGCCTGCAGGTGGATTCCCAGGAATGCCAAAAATGTAATAATAATACAATAATTTATAGTATATTAAAACCTCTAATTGTTAGAGGTTTTTTTATTTTAAACTAAATATATTATGTTAAATAGATTTTTCTTAATAGTTATTTTTTTCGGAATTTTTATAAACTGTCTTAATGGAGCTAGAGAGAAAGATGGTATAATAGTATATTATAATTATACAAAAGATGATGAGCTAGAGTGGAAATTAAATGACTATGAATACACATATTCTATAAACTTTATTTAAAAAGTAAATATAGAAATTAATCAATTTGATGATTATGCGGAAACAGAGTATGGAGGTTCATATCAATTTAAATTAGAGAAGAAAGACATAAAATTGTATAAAAGTTTACAAAATAAATTATCAAAAATTATTTTTGTAACAGACACAATAAAAAATAGTTATTATGGACATATTATAGTTTTAAATAGTTTGCAAATTATATTGTTCTAAAATATATTCCTAATCTAAAACCTTCAAAGTTGTATAGATAATCCCAAATAATAGGTAGACGACATTATTCAACTTTACATAATATATATTATAATAATAATATTTCATAGAAATATTATTATTAATAATCTTTATTATGTTAAATAAAGTATTTTATTAAGCTCTTTTATATATCCATTATTTATAATTTTAAATGTTGATTTCCCTAACAACAGTTTCTTCTACTAATTCATTTTGTTCTAATCTTCCTCCAGGCAATTCCCATTCGTTTCTATTGTTTTTAACTAACAAATATTTTCCATTAATTATAACGATTCCTTTTACAGAAATTGGAATTAAATATTCTTTACTCATTTTATTAAAATTTGGTTTTGTAAATGCCCAACGAATTTTAACTGGTACTGTGACGGATGAAAATGGTCAAAAATTATCTAACGTTCAGGTTCAGGATCCTCAAACGAAACGATGGACACAAACAAATTCGGATGGCTTTTTTACAATAGAATTAACGAACGAGAATACTAATTTGTCTTTTTCTCAAAAAGGAAAAGAAACACAAGAAATTGTTGTAGATTCTTCAGAAAATAACGTTTCGATTGTGTTATACAATCAAACTTTACGTTTGGAACAAGTTGATATTTTCCCAAAAAAAAAGAAAGAATATTCCGAGATTACGCTTGGTAAAGAAGCAATAGAAAATGTGCAAGCGTTTTCGTTAAACGAAGTTTTGCAACAATTACCAGGACAAGTAACAATGGATTTTAATAATAACGAGTTCAAAAATGTTGTTTTTAGAACTGCGATTTCTTCAAATAATTTGGGATTATCAGGAAGTTTGTCAAGTAATACAAATAATGATCGCAAAGATTATTTTCAGAATAAAGCGTTTGGGACGTCGATTGTAGTCAACGATATTCCAATTTCGAACAATGAAAATATGCAAGCGTTTACTTCCTTATCTGGTGGTGGTTTCAATGATTTTAATAACCCTAGTTATGGTGTTGATTTACGTCAAATTACAACTGCTAATATCGATGAAGTAAAAATTATTCAAGGAATAGCTCCTGCAAAATATGGTGATTTAACTTCAGGATTAATCATCATCAATTCTAAAGTTAGTGCAACTCCCCTACGCGCTTCCATTTCGATGTTAGATGCGACGACTGAATATAATATGTCAAAAGGTTTTAAAATTAATGATAGAAATTTCTTGAGTTTGTCGGGTAATTATTTGGCTTCTAATGAAGATGTTCGCGATAATTTAAAATCCTATAATCGTATAACAACAAATGCGGCGTGGAAATCATCAAACAAAATCAATACATTGGTTAATACTTTAGAAGGAAGTTTCGCAATCAATAATGATAAAATAAAATATGATCCAGATGATATTTCGGATCCTAAAATAAAGAATGACAAGTTTTCGATTCGATTATCTAATAATCTGAAATGGAACTTGAAAAAAGATTGGATTGATGCTTTGAATGTTGATGCAAATATCAGTTATGAAAAGCAAAATTCGAAAGAAGAACGTTGGAATAATGTCGCAACTGCTGCGGTTACAACTTCTACGGAAAATGGAATTTCGGATGCGATATTTTTACCAAATCAATACACGTTTGTCAAAAATGTAGAAGGAATTCCGATGTCTACTTTCTTAAATATAGAAGGTGTGAAAAATTACGAATCTAAAAATAATTGGAACCATACTTTTTCTGTTGGTTTATCTTCTCGATCAAGCTCTAACAAAGGTCGAGGGACATATACGGACGAAAATACAACGCCTAATTATTATACATTAAGCGGTGCAAAAGGTGGTTTAGGTTATCGTGATTATAATTTCAAAAATACCAAAACGCAATGGCAATTATCTGTCTATGCAGAAGATAGAATTGTGAAATTTGGCGAAAATGACAATGTTTTCAAATTAGATTTAGGATTTAGATTCGATAATCAGTATGGAAATAACACATTTCAACCGCGTATAAATACATCTTATGCGTTCAATAAAGTGTTTAGAATTCGTGGTGGATACGGTATTGCTTCTAAAGCACCTTCGTTAAATCAGCTATTCACGGGAGATCGAATTTATGATCGTTTATTGGGTGATGGAATTTATTATGTCAACAATAAACAATATGGGTGGATTGAAACGTTTCTTTTGGAAGGAAATAACTTAAACTTGAAACCAAGTAGATCTTACAATTCAGAAATTGGTTTTGATGTTAATTTACCTTTTGGATCATTAAATGTAACAGGGTATTATAATCAATTGAAGGATGGAATTTCAAGAGTTGATCATGTAGCAACTTTAGAAGGTTCTACAATTAGTGTCGACACATCTACTTCTAATCCAACTTATTCTGTTATTGGGAAAGAAGCCTATCAAATTATTTATAATACTTTGGAAAATAATTTAGAATCGACAGATAAAGGTATTGAAATGTTTATGAATTTTAACCGAATCAAACCTCTAAATTTAGATATTTCAGTGAACGGTTCGTATACAAAAACTACAAATAATAAGCCTGTTTATGAATATGAAGCTTCTACAAATGTTTTAGCAAAAGAGAAATATGCTGTCTATTATAATCCAAAATCGAATGATGAAGCTTTGATGTTTGGAACAAATTTTAATTATCATTTAAAAAAAGTTGGATTGATTTTATCTCTTCGTACAGAACATATTTTTATTCAAAATCACGGTAAATACAACAATAGAAATCCAATTGGTTACTTAGATGAAAATTCTGTTTATCACGAAATTCCTGTCGAAGATCGAGGAAATACAGAATTATACGGACATTTGATTAAAGCTCCACAAAAAACATTAGCAGAATTACAAAATTCATTGCATAATTTTCATTTACGTATTTCGAAAGATTTCTTAAATGGATTCAAAGTATCTGTTTATACAACAAATGTTTTTGGTTTAAAACCTACTTATATCAACGATTCTGGTGAAAGAATTGTTTCAAAAATCGCAAAATTTTCATTGGGAGGTAAAATTGAATATACTTTCTAATTCTAAACAATTTCAAAAAAGATTATTATGTTAAAAAAATATATACTTCTCACTCCTATTTTAGCAAGTTTATTATTTAATTCTTGTTCTGATGATGATTTTGGAAATTCAGCGGTTCAACCCGTTACATTTACAACAAAGGTTACTTTTGATAGCGATTTTGATGCTTCAAAATTACCTGTAAATGCGAAAACAATTCTAAAAAATATACAAACCGGAATGACGTATGAAGCGGTTACAAATAATAATGGTGAAGCGGTTTTTCCACAATTAATACCGGGAACATATTCAGCAAATGTTAGTTTTTCCTTGACTCCAGCAGAGTTTGAAAATTTATTTGGATATGATGCAGGAACGGAAGACAATATTGAGTTTAATGGATCTGCGCAAAATGTGAGTGTAAATTCATCAAATATTTCAATTGGAATCGAGTTGAATTCTGCTAAAATTATTGGAGGTTTAATCTTGAAACAAATCTATTACGGAGGTTCTGATATCAAAGAAGGCGCTTTGTTTAGAGATCAATTTATTGAGATTTACAACAATTCGAATGAAGTAATTTATGCAGATGGTTTAATTTTTGGGCAATTATTTGGCGCAAATACAGTCGAATCTCAACCATATTCCCAAGCAAATGGACAATTAGATTGGTCCAAAGGTGAAGGAAATACAAAAGGTGCAGAAGCAAATACAGGTTATGTGTATGTAGCGAATGCGGTTCGTATTCCAGGAAATGGAACGACTTATCCAGTTCAACCAGGACAAAGTATTACAATTGCGCAAACGGCGATAAATCACAAAGGAAATTACACCGATGCAAATGGTAAAGTAATCGAAATTCTAAAACCAGAGTTGACGGTCGATTTATCAAATGCAGATTTTGAGGTAAATATGACGAGCTATTTAGGTTCTCAATATTCATATGATATTCAAAATCCTGCTGTTCCAGATTTAGATATTGTTTGGTGGGCAAATGGAAATAAAGATTTATTGTTAGACAATTTAGGTCGTCAAGCTTATATTCTTTTTAGAGCTGATGAAAATGATTTAAATGGTTTTGGAAAAGTTAAAAATCCATCAAATAAAACGACGTATCAGTATTTACAATTGCCGAATGATTTTATTTTAGATGCTGTAGAAACAACACAAGACATGGGAACTAAATTGGTTCCGAAAAAATTACAGAACAAACAAGATGCTGGTTACGCCTACTTAACAGCAGGATCTTATACATCAACATCTATTATTCGTAAAACTCAAAAAACAATTAATGGTCGTATAATTTTGAAGGATACAAACAATTCGACAAACGATTTTGTAAACATCAAAGCTGAACCAAAGATTTTTGCGCAATAGAAATTAAAAAACATGAAATCAATTGATTTAACAACATACGATAACAAATTATTGAAAATTGTTTCTTTTGCTTGTTTACTTTTAGGAAGTACATCATTTGCGCAAGAAAATGATTCGATAAAAGTGACTTCTAACGAAGCTGAACAAGTTATAAAAGATTTGAATTGGCAATTACCTGTTGCAACGCATTCTTTACCGATTAAAGATTATACGCATACGGGAATTTATTTCAGTCATAAAAACAATCAATTTGCGCGTAAACAAACAGCCGAAGAAACAAATCGTTATGGTTTTTTGAGCGAAGGTTTGTACACAACTGAAAATGGTTTTAGAATTTTTGGAATGATCGATTTACAGAAATTCAATGAAAAAAATCTATCATGGAATCTTTCTGACGAGCGCACAGATGAGCAACAAGTGCTTTCTCCACAATATTTCTACGTTCCGCGTGCAGCAGATTGGGATAATCAGCAATATTTAATTCGTGGTGGAGTTTCGAAAAATTTTGAAAACTTAACATTAGCTGCAAAAGCTGAATTGAATGTCAACAAAATGGCGCGTAAATTAGATCCTCGTCCAGAGATTAAAAACAATCAATTAGTTGGAGAAATTCAAGTTGGTTATGAACTTTTTGAGGGACATCAGATTTTTGTGTTAGGTTCATATGGTCGAAAAGATAAAGATTATAGTCTAAAGTATAAAGGTAGAAATCAAGATGTAGAAGAAAATTCGAATACCTATTTGCGTTACATGGCTGGTTATGGTCGCGAAATTAATAATCCATTGAGAAATAAAATAGATAACGAAAAAACAATTTACGAATATTTTACACGAAATATCATTTCTAAAATCGGTGGTGGATATCAATTTAATTCAGACAATACAAAGTTGATTTTAGGTTACAATTACCAAGAAAATCAACAGCGAATGTATGATAGCAAAACAAAAGAAGATAAGTTCTTTATCTATGTTTGGGATATCAACGAGCATTTTGCTTATGCGAATTTTATGACAAAATTTGATAACAATACAATCAATACACGTTTAGATTTTTCGAGAAAAGATGGTGAAAATTACGATGTTTCTATCGGTGGAATGAATTATCAAAATCGTTTACAAAATCTAAATTTTGATGTTAACTTAGCTAATCGTGATGTTACGAAAATGAATTATTTTCTTGGATTCAAAACAAGCTATAATCAGAACAAATATTACGATGCTTTAGCTATTTATGACATGAAAATTAAATCGTTAGATGTTGGTATTTATGGAAATAAAGATTTAATGTTGAATGATAATTCGAAAATAAATATTGGTTTAGCTTTTAATTATTATGCTTTATTGGATTCTTATTTTGATTATACAAAAATGACTGGAATCAACGAAGATACTTTCTATGACAATGTAGCGGCTTATGATTATGCGTACAATACAACCAATCATTTTGATGCTTCAACTTCTATTCGCTACATTTTACCTGTAAAAAACAATAAAACAATCGAAGTATATACGCAGTTAAAAGGTATATTTGCAACAAATAAGAGCAATTTTACCGAAATCAATACAGATAATACGTATTTAATGAATTTCGGAATTCAATTAAATTATTAGAATGAAGATGAAAAAAATGCTTCCAATCGTTGCATTTGGTGCGACTACTCTATTTTATGCGTTTAACAGTAACAAAATAATCGATCAAGGTTATACAGTTACCGAATTACGTGCATTGTATAGTAGCGGAGATCAGTCAAAATGGCCTAAACCAACTGTTGACGAAAGTGTTTTGAAAGATGGTTTTGAAGATATTGGTACATTAGGCGAAGTTCCTTTTCCTAAAGATAATCCGTATTCTAAAGAAAAAGCTGAGTTAGGAAAATCCTTATTTTTTGATCCTCGTTTATCAAATTCAAATCAAATTTCTTGTGCAAATTGCCACGATCCTGAGCTGAATTGGGGTGATGGTCGTCGTGTTCCTTATGGCGAAGATCGACAATTGGGAGCGCGTAATTCGCCGAGTTTGATGAATGTTGCTTACTCAAAAGTGATGTTTTGGGATGGTCGTGCAAAAACATTGGAAGAACAAGCTGAATTTCCGATTCGTGATAAAAAAGAAATGAATCATCATATTGATTTTGCAACAAAACGAATTGCTGAAATTAATGGTTACAAAGAATTATTTAAAGCTGCTTTTGGTGACGAAAAAGTAACGAATGACCGTATTACAAAAGCAATTGCAACCTTTGAACGTACGATTTTATCACCAAAAAATAGATTTGATAAATTTATTTCAGGAAAATCGGATGAATTAACTGATCAAGAAATTGAAGGTTTACATCTTTTCCGTACAAAAGCGCGTTGCATCAATTGTCACAATACAGCATATTTTTCGGATAATAAATTTCATAATATAGGTTTGACATATTATGGTCGAGAATACGAGGATTTAGGATTATACAATACAACTAAATTGGCTAAGAATGTTGGTGAATTCAAAACACCTTCATTACGAGAAGTTCCTCAAAATGCTCCTTATATGCACAACGGACTTTTTCCTACGATTCGTGGTGTAATCAATATGTACAATGCAGGAATGTTCCATTTTCAACCAAATGAGAAACAGAAAATGATTCATTATTTCCGAAAACAACAGAGTTAGTTCAGAAATTGAATTTAACTGCTTCGGAAATGGATGCATTAGAAGCTTTTTTGATGAGTTTGAAACAGAATCAATACAAAATGCGTCCACCGCAATTACCGAATAAATAACAAATTATAAATAAAAAACGACTCAATAATTGAGTCGTTTTTTATTTTGTATAGTTTTAATTTTCAACTAAAATTTTTAATTGATTTTGAATAAATACTTGACTCAAATTATTATTGAGTTCATTATATTTTGATTTTAACACTTGATTTTTAGACGATTTGTAAACAGAAGCATCAACTTTATCAAACTTATATTTTGTTTCTGTGGTTTCAAAAGATTGTTCAGAAGTTTTTACAATTTCAATTAAAGAATTGGTCAAATCTTTCAATAAATTTAATTTTTTTATTTCAAGATTAACGAGATCATTTAATCGTTTTTCCTCTTTATCTTTTTGCACTTCATTTAATTGTAATTCAATTTTTTTCAATTCTCGTTGTTGCGCTGTATTTCCTCTCGAATAAATTGGAATAGAAAGATTCAATCCAATATATTGACTTTTGTTGTCTTTTAATTGATTTCCAAACTGAAAATTAGTATCCGCCAAACTCTTAATTTTCTGCGCATAAAAAGTTCCGTAAGAATAATTCAAGAAATTTCTTTGTATTTACGTTCGATTGTGTAAGATGAAAGCGCAAACAATCCAAATAATGCGATTGTAATCACAATAACATTTAGAATTTTGAACATTTTCTCTTGTTTTGTGTAATTCTCATACGAACGAGCAAATTGCTTATCAACAAATTCATATTCAAATGGATAATCTTGATTAACTTTAGCTTTCCAAAACGTTTCAATGTTATCGATGGTTTCTTTTGTATCTTCTGTGTCTATTTTAATCAGTATATTTTGAAGATTGGAAGGCATCCACTTTACAACTTTAAAATGAAAAAACATCATTGGTCTAATCTTAGCCTGTGGCTCTCCCAAATTAAAATCTTTTATTACTCCAACCAGTTTTAATTTTTGATTATTCCAATCGAACTCGTCATTTAACTTTAATGTTTCTCCAAAATGTTTTTTTGCGGTTTCATTAATAAGAACACTGGAAATTGTATCAGATGAGATTTTAGGATCTAAATCTCGTCCTTCTTTTACTTCAATTTTCATCATGTTTAGAAAGCCAAAGTCAATCGCCATATTATCTGTTACCAATTGTTTATCTTTTACTCTAAAACTTGTGTTGGATATTGCTCCACCGGAACCAAACTTAAATGCCGTTGCATTAATGCTTTGTACGCCTTTAATTTTTGCTAAATCTTGCTGGAAACTTTCGTAAAAATTGAACTTATTTTCTCCTAAATCCTGTCTTTTAAACGGAATACTAATCACTTGATCTCCTGAAAATCCCAAATCTTTTTTTGCAATATGATTCATTTGTTGAATAACAAGAGTTCCAGCTACAATAAAGAATGTAGCAATAGAAAATTGTAAAATCAACATTCCATTTCGTAACCAAATTCCATTCTTGCTTCTTGAAAAATTCCCTTTTAGAACGTTAAGCTCTTTAAAATTTGACACATAAATGGCAGGAAAAATTCCGGCAATAATCACAACTACAATGAAAATCGCTACAAGATATGGGATAAACGGGATAATTTCTATTTCCAGGTTTTTGTCAATCAGCTGATTATAACTGGGTAAACCTACTTCAACCAAAGCCAAAGCAACCACAAATGCCAAAACAGTTGTAATGGTTGTTTCTACAATAAATTGGACAACAATATTTCGTTTGGTTGCTCCAACCACTTTTCTGATTCCTACTTCTTTTGCTCTTCTAATTGCTTGTGCAGTGGAAAGGTTAATATAATTGATGATGGATAAAATTAAAATCAGATAAGATAATCCCAGGTTAATCTGTAAAAACAGTTTGTTTCCCATTCCTTCCGGAAGTCTTGAAACTTTGGCATTTAATCTCGAATCTTTTAAAGGCTGTAATTGTACTTTAACAGGTTCGTATATCTTTGAAAATTCTTCTACTGAAACTCCTTCTCGTTGCGCATTTTTAACTGTATTATTCTCATAAAATAATTGTGTAGCCAGTTTCTCTACTTCTAGTTTGTCTGCAGGATTTTTAAGCTTTATAAATAGTCCTGTGCCATAATTTCCCCAGTTATCCTTAATATCCTCTAAACGTGAATAAATATTAGAAATAACCATTTTAGGTTGAAAGCTTGTGTATTTTTCTGCTTTAAAAACACCATAAATCGGCATCTTTATTCCATCATATGTTGTCAAGATTTTCCCTACAGGGTTTTCTTTACCAAAGATTTTGATTGCTTCACTCTCTTCTATTGCAACACCATATCTGTTTTTGCGAAAATCATCTACACTTCCTTTTATAAACTTGAATGGAATAAAATCAAAAAAATTCTGATCTGTACTAGTAATTCCAGTAACATAAACTTTTTTATTATTGACGTAATAAGTTTCTTGCCCATACCAACCTTCAAACCAACAATAACTTTCTATCTTATCTGATTTTTCTTTTAAGTAACGAGGCAAAGGTTCAACACTTGTAGGCCAAGTTTCTCCACCTCTCTGAAATACAGTTAATGTTTCAAATACGCGACCAATATTCGGATTCCATTGATTGTAACTCGTTTCATCTTTCCAATATAAAGTCGAAAAAATAACACCAGCAATTCCGATAGCTAAACCAAGAATTGTAAGAAATGTAAACCCTTTATTCTTGATCGTATTTCTTAAGTATATTTTAAGCCAATTTTTTAGCATTGAATTTAAATTTTAGTTTTCTCAAAAACATTTACATTTTTCTGATTCATTTTTTCAGAAAGAATTTCACCATCTTTCATGGTAATAATTTTATCAGAGTAAGCCGCATCATGAGCCGAATGTGTCACCATCAAAATTGTAGATCCTTGCGCATGCAAATCGGTCAAAAGCTCCATGACTTCATTTCCATTAATACTATCCAAATTTCCTGTTGGTTCATCAGCCAAAATTATTTTAGGATTAATCACTAAAGCTCTTGCTACTGCAACACGTTGTTGCTGACCACCAGAAAGTTGCTGTGGATAATGTTGCAAACGATGGACAATGTTTAATTTTTCGGCAATTTCTTGCACTCGTTTTTTTCGTTCCGAGTTCGAAACTTTAGAATAAATCAAAGGTAATTCGATATTATCATAAACTGATAATTCATCAATTAAGTTGAAATTTTGGAAGATAAATCCTATGTTTTCTTTTCTAACTTGAGAGCGTTTCGATTCGTTTGCATTAGACATTTCAAGGTTATTCAAGGTATAACTTCCTCCATTGAAAGAATCCAATAATCCAATAATATTCAATAAAGTTGATTTTCCACAACCTGAAGGGCCCATAATGGAAATAAATTCTCCAGAATTGATTATTAAATTAATCTCATTCAACGCTTTTGTTTGAATATCTTCTGTGATAAATATTTTTGATAAGTTTTCTATTTTAATCATGATGTTATTTTTTTAATTTATTTTTTGTCATTCCGAACATAGCTTTTAGCGAAATGAGGAATCTGTATTTTATAGATTTCTCGATAAGCTCGAAATGACAGCTAAAATTGTGTGTTATTATTTTTTTATCGTTAATTCTTGTACTTCTTTATAATCTTCGTAATTCGAAATAATTACTTTTTCATTTACTTTTAATCCTGAGGATATCTCATAAACACTCGGATTTTCTCTTCCTAATTCAATTTTTCTTCGTGTTGCTTTATCATTATTAACAACAAAAATCCACTTCCCTTGTGTGGTTGTATAAAAGGAACCTTTCTGAATCACTAATTTCTTCTCTTTCTCGGATAAAATCGATTTTACTCCTACGGATAAACCTTCTTGTAAATTTTCAGGAATTTTATCAATAAATTCTAATTCTGTTTTAAATTTTCCATTTTTTATTTCTGGAGAAATCTTAGTCACTTTCACTTTTATGATTTTTCCTTTAATTTCGATTTGTCCATATTGATTTTCTTGAATTCTATCCAAATAATATTCATCTACCATTGCAACTAATTTATAACCGCTTAGAATATCCACTTTTCCTATGCTTTTTCCTGCTTCTATTGATTGTCCTAATGTCGCTTCAAAAGAACTTAAACGACCAGTTTCAGGTGCTAAAACCAAGAAATTTTGTTTGTTTTTCCGAAGCGTTACTAGACTTTTTTGCATGATAGCTAAAGCTTCATTAATTTGCTTTAATTGAATCGAATTTGATTCACGTTCCTTTACCAAACTTTTTTGAATAATTGCTTTTCGTTCTTGCTGATAGCGCATTTTTTCCTTCGTATTCTCCCACTCATTTTTTGCTAACACTTCTCGATCATATAACTTTTGATTTAGTTCATAATCTAATTTTGATTGATTAAAATCGTGTTCAATTCCTACAAAATCCTTTGATAGATCTAATTCTTGATTCCGAATAGATAGTTTTGCAACATTTAATTGATTCATTTGTTCAATAATTGCCGTTTCTTGCGTCAAAAAATTAAGTTCCGTATTCGGATTATATAATCGTGCAATTGGTAATCCTTTTGTCACCTTCTCACCATTTTCTACAAATATTTCTTGAACAGAACCACCTTCTATCACATTGATAAAGATTGAATTAATTGGTTCTATTTGTGCCTGAAAAACAACAAAATCTTCAAAATAATCTTCAGAAACGTCTTTTATCATCAATTCATTTGCACTTACAGTTAAAGTTCGCGGTCGATTCATCAAATAAAAACTCGAACCGCCTAAAATTATGGTCGTTACAGCAATTATTCCGAGGCGTTTATATTTTTTATTTTTTTGATTGATTTTCGTATCCATTATTTATTAAATTTACCAAACAACCGTTTATTTATGGTTATTTTACTAATTATCAATACGTAATAAATATGCCCAAAATTTATAATTTCTTAAAGCATTGAAATCAATTCTTTTAAAAAATTATATAAAAAATAGACTGTCCGAAAACGAACACTTATTTGTTCAGAAACGGACACATGACAAAACTGAATATGAAGAAAACTTTAGCCACTATACTGATTTTAGACGATCAAGAAGAAATATTAATTGCAAGTCGACTACTTTTGAAACGCCAATTCGAAACAATTATCACTTGTTCTGATCCTAAAAAGATTCCTCAAATCTTGGTAGAAAATGAAATTGATGTTGTTTTAATGGACATGAATTTTAGAACAGGTTATGAAGATGGAAAAGAAGGAATTTTTTGGCTGAAAGAAATTCAACATGCGCAACCAAAAACGAGAGTAATTTTAATGACTTCCTATGGAAGTGTAGAAACTGCGGTTGAAGGTTTAAAACTTGGTGCGATTGATTATATTTTAAAACCATGGGATAATGATAAATTAGTTAATCTTATAAAAGAAGCGATAAAACAACTTAGAAAATCGAGGAAAATAAAAGAAGCGAAAGAAAATAAGTTGTTTTACGGAAATTCTCCGAGTATCGAAAAAGTATATAAAATCACCAATAAAATTGCAAAAACCGATGCAACAATCTTGATTTTAGGCGAAAATGGTACAGGAAAATCAGTTTTGGCAAAATCAATTCATGAAAATTCTTCTCGAAATACAGAAAAATTTGTTCATGTTGATTTAGGTTCTTTAAACGAAAATCTATTTGAAAGTGAATTATTTGGATATAAAAAAGGTGCGTTTACCGATGCAAAAGAAGATACAATTGGTCGATTTGAAGCAGCAAATAATGGAACAATTTTTTTAGATGAAATTGGGAATTTACCAAATCATTTACAAGCAAAACTTTTGCAAGTAATTCAGAATAAAGAAATTATTCGTTTAGGAGAAAGTTTACCAAGAAAAATTGATGTTCGGATTATTGTTGCTACGAATGCGAATCTTGAAAATGCAGTAAAAGAAGGTCGTTTTAGGGAAGATTTATATTATCGAATCAATACAATTTCAGTTACAATGCCAAGTCTTAGCGAACGAAAAGAAGATATTAAACCTTTGATTGATTATTTTTTAGAACTTTATGTTGATAAATATGAAGTAGAAAAACCTATTATCCATGAACAAATTTTACATCAATTAGAAAACTACGATTGGAACGGAAACATTCGAGAATTGCAAAACAGAATCGAACGTGCAATTATTTTGGCTGAAGAAAATGAAATTACGATTGAAAATATAGGTTTCACAACATTTATTCCTCAAAAAATAACAGATAATTCAAATAATTTGAACGAAATAGAGCGAAATAAAATTGTAGAACGTTTACATTTTTTTGAAGGAAATATTAGTAAAACAGCCGAAAATTTAGGTGTTTCTCGTGCTGCTTTATATCGAAAATTAGAAAAATATAACATTACGAATTATAAATAATGAAACGCAATTCTCTTATTTTTCAGTTAGTACTCAGAATACTTTTTTTAGCATTTCTTTTGTTTATGTTGGCTTTTATTGGAATCAAAAATTATTGGTTTTCATTTACATTTGTATGTATTATTACAATTGTTTCGATTACGGAAATAATTCATTTTTCTAAAAATTATCTTTCTAAAAATCAGAAAATTATAGATGCTTTATTGTACAATGACTTTAGCTTAAATATTAATCAAAATCAATATAAAAAAGACAATTCTGTATTAAAATTATATCATAAAATTAGAGAAGAACATGTTTTAAATTCGTCTAAAGAAATCATTTATCATCAATTATTGAATGCAGTTCCGTTTGGCTTTTTGATTCTTAAAAAAGAAGAAAATGATCGAAAAATTATATTTATCAATCATCATTTTCAAAAGATATTTAGCGTTCCAAAATCAAGTTCGTGGAATTATCTAAAAAAATTGATTCCACAGTTTTGTGAAACTTTAGAAAATAAAGAATTTGATGATTTTAAAAGTACAATTGACATACAAATTAATGATGAAGAGCGACAAACTTATCTGATTCAGAACACAAAAACGTTGATTGCTCATGATGAATATGCGATTATTTTTATTGATTCGATTCAGCGCGTGATTGATTCCACTGAAAAAGAGGCTTGGATGAATATTATGAAAGTTATTGCGCATGAAATCATCAATTCTTTGACGCCTATTTATTCATTAGCAAATACCACAAAAACTTATTTTGAAGCGAATCATTTAGACAAAAATGATTATGATGATATTCGTTTGAGTTTGGATACAATTATGAATAGAAGTCAGCATTTACAGACGTTTGTAGAGCAATATCGTAAATTGACCATGTTACCAAACCCTGTTAAATCGTTACAAAATTTGTATGAAATTGTCCAAGGAATTGAACAATCTTTTTCGGCTGAATTTCATCAAAAAAATATTGTTTTTCAGAATTTAATTCCACAAAATATTGAAGTTGAAATTGATCGTATCTTATTTGAACAAGTTTTGATTAACTTAATCAAAAATGCGATTTATTCATTAGAAAATGTAGAAACTAAATCTATTGAAATTTCATCGAAACAAACTGATAATCGATTGCAAATTATTATTCAAGATTCTGGACAATTGATTGATGAAGAAATCATTTCCAAAATATTTTTACCTTTTTATACAACTCGAAAAGATGGTGCAGGAATTGGCTTAACACTTTCCAAAAACATTATAGAAGCGCACAAAGGTTATTTGTATTATCAACAAAATGATGGCGTGAAACGTTTTAATATCATCTTAAAGTAATTAGTAAAAAGTGTAACTTTAACCTCTAATTATATAATACTTTCTCGCCAAAATCTTTGGAAATTTGTCCCATAAAATTACTGTTATGAATGCACTAACACTTACTATACCGATTATCAATTTGAATTCAGAAAAAGATGTTGAACTCATCAATAAATTACTTTCTGAAATAGAAAATCTTGATGAATATGCTGTGAATTTAGATGCTAAAACGATTAACGTTTCGGCAAAGAAATTATGGAAAGTTTCCCCTAAAATCTACGAAACTTTAAAGCAAAATAACTTCAAAATAGATTCTGTCGAAAAATCGTATCCCGTTCTCAATATGACGTGTGCTTCGTGTGCGAGTAGTTCTCAAGCGAATCTTAATCGTCAGTTAGGTGTTGTAAATGCGGAAGTGAATTACGGAAATGGAATGGGAAAAATAGAGTACATTCCTACTCTAGTTTCTCCAGAAAATTTGAAAAATGCTTTAGTAGAAGTTGGCTATGATTTGGTGATTGATGAGTCTAAAAATCAAGATGAAGAAATAGAACAACTTCACGAAGAAAAATACAAAACGCTGAAAAATAAAGTGATTTGGGCTTTAATTTTTGGAGTTCCTTTATTTATTATTGGAATGTTTTTTATGGATATGCCTTACGGAAATTACATTATGTGGGCACTTTCTACGCCAATTCTTTTCATTTTTGGGCAACAATTTTTCGTCGGTGCTTGGAAACAATTGAAAAATAAATCGGCTAATATGGATACTTTGGTTACTTTGAGTACAAGTGTAGCCTATCTTTTTAGCGTTTTCAATACATTATTTCCAGAATATTGGCACAGCAAAGGTTTGCATGCGCATCCTTATTTTGAAGCTGCTGGTTTAATCATCGTTTTTATCTTGATTGGTAAATTGATGGAAGAACGTGCGAAAGGAAATACTTCCGAAGCGATCAAGAAATTAATCGGATTACAACCTAATACTGTGTTGGTTGTGAAAGATGGAGATCAGGTTGAAGTGAAAATTGAAGATGTACAAATTGGTGATTTGATTATTGCAAAACCTGGAGATAAAATTGCGGTTGATGGAATTATTGTTTCGGGAGAATCTTTTATCGATGAAAGTTCATTGACAGGAGAACCAATTCCAGTTGAAAAAGGAATTGATGCAAATGTTTTTTCAGGGACCTTAAACCAAAACTCTCCTATTCAATATAAAGCCTTGAAAGTAGGGAATGATACACTTTTGGCTCAAATTATTCAATCGGTTAAAAATGCACAAGGAAGTAAAGCGCCAGTTCAACAATTGGTAGACAAAATTGCAGGTGTTTTTGTTCCGATTGTAATTATTATTGCAATTCTAACGTTCATTACTTGGTTAGTTTTAGGTCAAGAAAATGCTTTTACAATGGCCCTTTTATCGATGATTACTGTCCTTGTTATCGCTTGTCCTTGTGCGCTTGGTTTAGCAACACCTACCGCGATTATGGTTGGAATGGGAAAAGGTGCTGAGCAAGGAATTTTGATCAAAAATGCTGAAAGTTTAGAATTAGCGAAGAAAATTGATACAATTATTTTAGATAAAACAGGAACAATTACAGAAGGAAAACCAAAAGTACAAGAATTGATTTGGTTTGATGATTCAGCTAAAAATATGCTTTATACAATCGAAAATAATTCGCAACATCCTTTGGCAAAAGCGATTACAGAACATATTGGAAAACAAGATATTTTACCTGAACTAAAAATTGAAGATATATCTGGAAAAGGATTGAAAGCTAATATTTTAAATGACACTTATTATGTTGGAAAAACAAGTTGGATTACTGAATTAAATATTCAAATTGATGAAAATGTAAAACAAGCTATTCAAGATTTTTCGATTAAAAATTATACTACTTCTTTCTTTGGAAATGATAAAAAAGTTTTGGGATTAATTGGAATTTCTGATGAAATAAAAGCAACTTCTGTTGAAGCTATTAAAGCTTTTCACGAAAAAGGAATTGAAGTTTGGATGGTGACTGGTGACAACGAATTTTCGGCAAATGCAATTGCAAAACAAGTCGGAATTGATCAAGTTGTCGCAAATGCTTTACCAAATGATAAAATGAGTATTATCAAAGATTTGCAGCAAAAAGGAAAAGTTGTTGCAATGGTTGGTGATGGAATTAACGACAGTGCAGCGTTGGCTCAGGCGGATGTTTCGATTGCGATGGGAAATGGTTCTGATATTGCGATTGATGTGGCAGAAGTTACCTTGATTGGCGGAGATTTGACAAAAATCGATCATGCAATTAATTTATCTACGCAAACGGTCAAAACAATTCATCAAAATTTATTTTGGGCATTTATTTACAATGTAATAGGAATTCCAATCGCTGCTGGAGTGCTTTATCCAATTAACGGATTTTTGTTAGATCCTATGATTGCTGGTGCTGCAATGGCTTTGAGTAGTGTAAGTGTTGTAACAAATAGTTTATTGTTAAAGTATAAAAAGATTTAAAAAAGATTTAAAAAAACTTTAAAATATTCATAAAAAAATCGGCTAAATATTTAGTCGATTTTAATCTTCTAATTCTTTGATTTTAACCTTTGAAGAAAAATCAGGATGTTTTGTATTGATTAAATAATTATATTCTTTTGGAATGATTGACGATGGAACTTTGATAACCAAATATTTAAAATCCTGATACCAAGCAGAACCAATCTCTTGTAACTCGGGATAAGCCTCTACAGATTGCCAATTCTTAGGTAATTTAGACTTTTTAATTTCATAAATTTCATCTTCTTCGCAATCAATTTCTATCACTAATAATTTGTACGAGTTATCAATGCTAATAGAACTTCTATGCACCACCAATTTTAAGGTTGAAAGCGCGCGAGAACTTCCTGCATAAATAACAAATTCATCATTTTTATTCCATCTGTTGGCAACTCCAGAAGCTTGTAATGATTTTGAATATCTCGCTTTACGAATATTGTAAACTAACATTGTTAGACGTTTTCTCCGTATTCTATCGCAGTCAAACGATTATCGATAAATTTCAGACCTGAAACTGTATCAAGAAAATCTGCTGGCGATTTTTTATCTAACAAAACATTAGGCGTCGTTAACCATTTCTCGAAATCATCTTTTGTATTGAAAACCTCCAAACCGTGTTTGTATAAAGAAATCAATAAAACAATATGCTCTTTTGTATTATCTTTTAGAGAAACATCTTTCGTTTTATAATTTCTGTATGTACGCGTTGTGATATTTAACCAACTTGAGATTATTTCGTCTTTTAACGTTGATAATTCATCAAGATATTGAATATATTTTTGATCAATATTATAACGATTTACGTAAAAATAAACACTCGTAAAATCTCTTACTTCAGGGATTTCATTTATGATTTGTTCGTATTTTTTTAGTTTAACAGTTGCCATAATTCTAAACTTTTATTAAAGTTACAATTTTTCCACTTAATAAAGGAACTTTTTCTCAAATTTAAATAAATTTAACAAAAAAAGAGGTTGCCTAAGCAACCTCTTCCTATATAATGATTTAAAAATTCTTATTTCAAAGAACCAACCATATCTTCTGGTTTTACCCATTCGTCAAATTCTTCAGCAGTTACATACCCTAATGCGATTGCAGTTTCTTTTAACGTTGAGTTGTTTTTGTGAGCTGTTTGAGCAATTTCAGCAGCTTTGTAGTAACCAATTTTCGTATTAAGTGCTGTAACTAACATTAATGAATTATCAACTAATTCTTTGATACGAGCATAATTTGGCTCAATACCTTGCGCACAATGCTCATCAAAAGACACACAAGCATCTCCTAATAAACGTGCAGATTGTAAGAAGTTTGCAGCCATAACTGGTTTGAAAACATTCAATTCATAATGACCTTGAGTTCCTCCAATTGTAATCGCAACATCGTTACCCATAACTTGAGCTGCAACCATTGTTAACGCCTCACATTGAGTAGGATTTACTTTACCTGGCATGATAGAAGATCCTGGTTCGTTTTCTGGAATGATAATTTCTCCAATACCTGAACGAGGTCCAGAAGCTAACATACGAACGTCATTTGCAATTTTGTTTAATGAAACAGCTAATTGTTTCAAAGCTCCGTGAGTTTCTACGATTGCATCGTGAGCAGCTAATGCTTCGAACTTATTTTCTGCTGTTACAAATGGATGACCTGTAAATTCAGCAATGTATTTAGCAACTAAAACATCGTATCCTTCTGGCGTGTTAAGACCTGTACCTACAGCAGTTCCACCTAAAGCAACTTCAGATAAATGCTCTAGTGTATTTCTTAAAGCTTTTAAACCGTGATTTAATTGCGCTACATATCCAGAAATCTCTTGACCTAATGTTAATGGCGTTGCATCCATTAAGTGTGTACGACCAATTTTTACAACAGATTTAAATTCTTCAGCTTTCTTAGCTAATGTATCACGTAATTGCTCAACACCTGGAATTGTTACTTCAACAACTGCTTTGTAAGCAGCAATGTGCATACCTGTTGGGAAAGTATCATTAGAAGATTGAGATTTGTTAACGTCGTCATTCGCTTTAAGAACTGGTTCACCTTCTCCAATTTTGAATCCAGCTAAAACTTGCGCACGATTAGCAACAACTTCATTCACATTCATATTAGATTGAGTTCCTGAACCTGTTTGCCAAATTACTAAAGGAAATTGATCATCTAATTTTCCTGCTAAAATTTCGTCACATACAGCAGCAATAGCATCACGTTTTTCAACTGGTAAAACACCTAATTCAGCATTTGCATAAGCAGCAGCTTTCTTAAGATAAGCGAAACCTTCTACAATTTCGTGAGGCATAGAAGCCGCAGGACCAATTTTAAAGTTGTTACGAGAACGTTCTGTTTGAGCACCCCAGTATTTATCTGCAGGAACTTTTACTTCCCCCATGGTGTCTTTCTCAATTCTGTATTCCATTTTGGTATTTTTTATTATTTATATATTGTTTACTTATCTCACAAATTTAAGAAATCGTTTGATGAAAGAAAAGTGATTAATGTTAGTATTTCTATAAATTTTATTTACTAAGTTTGTATCACATAAAAATAAAATCATGATTCAATTTTTAGGTTTCTTATTATTCTTAACAATCGCTTTATGCGGATTCTGGGGTATCATCTTTTTTGCAACGATGGCTATTTCTTGGATTCCATTTTGGGTTGCGAATTTAAGAAAAGAAAAAGCTGGAATAGTAACAGCAGAAGATCCTCGTCCGATTTTACCAAATCAAGAAGGAATCACAGTATTATTCAAAAAATAATAAGCTGTAAAAAAAAATTAAAAGGAACTTGACGAAGTTCCTTTTTTTATTTATTCGACTTTCGAATCTTCTTCATAATTTCCTTCCAAATAATTTTTCAAACTAATTCGGATAATTTCTGTCCAACCAGCTTCAAAACTTTCGCGCGAGAAATTTTTATCATCAGGCGGAAAAGTTTCAATTCCTTCATGAATCAACGTTAATTTTGTTTGCGGAACAATTTCATCTGTTAATTCATCCAAAATAAATGTAACAACAGAATTTCCTTCGTAGACAGGATATTTCCATGTATAAGCTAACAATTTAGTCGGCTCTACTTCTACTATTTTACAGTGATGTAAATACGATCCGCCATAAAACTCAAATTCGAATCCAACTTCTGGAACAAACTTCTTAATATCAAAATACCATTTATCAAAAGCAGATTTTGTCGTTAAGGCATTCCACACTTTATCAATTGAAACATCAAAAATTTCTACTATTTCTACAGGCTTTGCACTCATATTCTATTTTTTTATGATTTTGTTTAATTTACTAATTTTTTAATTATTATTTAAATTTAGCCCAAAATTTAATTGTTACATTTGCTATGTGTAAAATTTTTAAAATGAAATTTAATAAAACTTTTTTAAGTGTTTTAGGGTTATTTGCTGGTCTTTCGCTATATGCGCAACAAGAGGTTAGCCGTCCAAAACTAGTAGTTGGTATCGTTGTCGATCAAATGCGATGGGATTATTTATATCGTTACCAAGATAGATATTCTACAGGAGGTTTCAATCGTATGTTAAACGAAGGTTTTAGCAACGAAAATACCTATATTCCTTATATACCTACTTATACAGCTATCGGTCATAGCACTATTTATACAGGTTCTGTGCCTGCTATTCACGGAATTGCTGGGAACGATTTTATCATTCAAGCAACAGGACAAGAAATGTATTGTACGCAAGATGATGCTGTAAATGGGGTTGGAACTTCATCAAAAGCAGGAAAAATGTCTCCAAAAAACTTGTTAACTTCTACAGTTACTGATCAATTAAAATTATCAACAAATTTCCGTTCAAAAGTATATGGAGTTTCGTTAAAAGATCGTGGAGGAATATTACCTGCAGGTCATTTTGCTGATGCTGCTTTTTGGTTTGATGGAGAATCTGGTAACTGGGTTTCGAGTACATTTTATATGAATGAGTTGCCAAAATGGTTACAAAAATTCAACGATAAAAAAGTTCCTGAAAAATATTTAGACAAATGGAACACACTTTATCCGATTGATACTTATGTACAAAGTGAAAAAGATGGAAATCCATATCGCGAAAATTATAAAGGATTAGATAAAATGCAATTTCCTTATGATTTGAAAGCGTTGAAAAAAGAAAATGGTTTAGGTTTGATTCGCTCTACTCCTTTCGGAAATTCGTTAACAAAAGATATCGCGATTGAAATTATTGATAACGAAAAATTAGGTCAAAATGAGAAAGGAATTACAGATTTTTTAGCGGTTAGTTTCTCTTCTACTGATTATGTTGGACATCAATTTTCTCCAAATACAATCGAAGCCGAAGATACTTATTTGCGTTTAGATAAAGACTTGGAACAATTATTTAATCACTTAGACCAAAAAGTTGGAAAAGGGCAATATTTAGTTTTCTTAACTGCAGATCATGGTGGAGCTCATAATCCTAAATATTTCCAAGATAAAAAAGGTAATGCAGGATACTTTCCAACTGGAGAAGTAAAAAAAGCATTAAATGCTAAATTACAAGAGAAATTCAAATCTACTGATATTGTACGCTCATTGACAAATTATCAGGTTCATTTGAATTATCAAACGATCGAACAAAATAAATTAGACGAAGAAGATATCAAAGAAGAAATCGTAAAGTTTATGCAAAAAGTTGATGGTGTTTCTTTCGTAGCTGATATGGATAAAATTGGAGAAGCTTCTATTCCTGCGATTATCAAAGAACGAATGGTTAACGGTTACAATCGTAAACGTAGCGGTGCTATTACTTATATTTTAGAACCACAATGGTACGGCGGAAAACAAAATGCTGGAGGAACAACACACGGAACTTGGGGGGCTTACGATGCTCACATTCCATTTGTTTTGATGGGTTGGGGTATAAAACATGGTAAAAATAATAACCGTGTTTATATGACAGATATCGCACCTACAGTTGCCGCTTTGCTACATATAGAAGAGCCAAACGGAAATATTGGCGAACCAGTTTCTGAAGTAACAAATCCAAAATAATCTTATAAAAGATAATTCTAAAAACGCAACTTAATTAGTTGCGTTTTTTTTTGTTTCTATAATTATTATTTACTCTATTTCAATTGTTTAAATTTTATAATTAAAGAAATTAACGATTAACATCTATAACATTATTTTGATAAATAATAAGCTCATATTATTGATAATGAGAAAAATATAAATAAGAGGGGGTAATGAGGGATTTGTTTTAAGAGGAAAATCAGCATTTTTCGTTGATTTGTAATAGAAGATAATTATACAAAATCATGAGAAATTATAGAACGTTATAATATTCCAAAAACAACATTGTATAAATGGATAATTTTTAATATTCTGCACAATATTAGTAAAAGAGTATAATTTTCTCCAATTAAATTAATAACTTTAATATTCTAAATACATCATAATGAAAAAGACTTTTTTAAGTAAATTAACTTTGACATTATTTTCTACCAACCTATTTTTTTTATTATCTCCACAACTAGATGCTTGCACAAGAGTTGTCTATAAAGGTCCAGAAAATACTGTAATCACAGCTCGTTCTATGGATTGGAAAGATGAAATTGATGCAAATATTTGGGTTTTTCCTAGAGGTATAGATCGATCTGGCAACGTTGGAAATGCTTCGGAAAAATGGACTTCAAAATACGGAAGTGTAATTGCAAGTGCTTGGGACATTGCGACAACAGATGGCATGAACGAAAAAGGACTTGTTGCGAATGTTTTGTGGTTAGTAGAAAGCCAGTATCCTCAATTTAATCCAAAAGGAACAAAGCCAGGTGTTACAATTGCAGCTTGGGCACAATATGTTTTAGATAATTATGCTACAGTAAAAGAAGCTGTAGATGATTTGAGAAAAGAAAAATTTGTAATTGTTTCTGACTACATTCCAGGTACTCAAAAATTTACAACTTTACATCTTTCAATTTCTGATGCAAATGGAGACAATGCAATTTTCGAATATGTAAACGGGAAATTAAAAATACACCATGATCCTTCATATACAGTAATGACAAATTCTCCAGTTTTTGATGAGCAATTAGCAATTAATCAATATTGGAAAGGGATTCCAGGAACAATTATGTTACCAGGAACTAACAGAGCTGCTGATCGTTATGTAAGAGCATCATATTACATTAATGCAATTCCGCAAACCGCTGATACTCGCACTTCTACTGCAAGTGTTTTTAGTGTTATCAGAAATGTATCGGTTCCGTTAGGAATTTCTTCAGAAGCAGAACCTAACATATCGTCTACAAGATGGAGATCAGTTTCTGATCATAAAAATCTTGTTTATTACTTTGAAACTACAAAAACTCCAAATACATTTTGGGTTGATTTAAAGAAAATTGATTTTGGTAAAAATGCAAAAACAAAACGATTAAGCGTAAGTAAAAATGAAACGTATGCTGGCGAAACTTCACAACTTTTTAGTGATACAAAACCATTTACATTTGTTGGAATTTAGATCGAAAAATTAATCAATATTTTTCTTGCAAATAGTTCTAAATCAACATTCAATATGATTGCCAATAACAAACATTTTATATCTGCCTTTTTATTATTAGGATCTATTGTTTATGCTCAAAAATCAAATGATACAATTGATATTTCGATAAGACCTTACACTAGTTTGAGAGGTCATCTTGCTGTGCATGATAAAGTAATGGAGCTACAAGAAAATGCCTCTCGTGCTGGAATTGAAATTAATCTAAAAAAAGGAAATATTGCATTTGTAGCTGGTATTGAACTCCAAATAAATATGTTCAAAGGTAACTCGTCGTTTAATGTTGATGGAAATTTAGATAGTGATCTTTTGACAATTGTTTCAGAACAAAAACAACAAGTTTTTGGTAATCGCTTGGGTTACTTAGGTATTGATTTGTCTAAATATGGTAAAATAACATTTGGTAAACAATGGAGTGTTTACCGTGATGTTACAGCTTATACAGATCGTTTTAATGTATTTGGAGGACGCGCTTCTGCAACTTTTACAGGTGGAACAGATGGTGGTTTGCTAGGAACAGGACGAGCAGATCAATCAATAATTTATAGAAATAAAATTAAAGCTTTTCAATTTGGTGCTCAAATCCAAACAAAAGGTGGAAATGATGATAAGATTATTGATGGTTTTGGTTTTTCAGCTCAATTAGAATTAAATCAAAATATTAGTATTGGAGCTGCATTTAACCGTGCTTTTATAGCTCAAAACTTAATTGATGATAATCATATCTTAGGTTTATCAGGACATCCAACTTTTTATTCAATTGGTTTAAAATATACGAGTAAACAATTTGATGTTAGTCTACTTGGAATTTTACAGCAAAATGGTGATTTTATACCTATTTCATATCAATCTGAAAATACAATTAATCCTTCATATGTTTTTGATGCAAAAGGTTTTGAGACAGCGTTGAAATATAAACTAAATAAATTTTCAATTTTAGGAGGTTATAATTTATATGTTCCTGAAACAAAGAAATCTGTAGAAAATATAATCATTGATAAAAATTTCAGACGAAGTGATTTCATTACAGGATTAGAATATTATCCGATGAAATATGTACAATTATATACAGAACAGCGTATCTCTTTTGGTAAAAATTATATTGGTAAAAAAGAACAAAGTGTTTTTACATTGGGAATGAAACTAGATTTATCTAGACAATTTAATAAGAAACTTAACCTATAATAAAACCACAACTAACTTAACTTTTCTCTCTATCATTTGAAATAATTAATAAAACGAAACTTAAAAAATTATGTTTAACTTTTTTCAAAAAAGCACATTTTTAATTCTATTAGCATCAAGTACGCAAACTTTTGCTCAAGACTCAATTCAGCCAGATGATTCTTGGCATTTCAAAGTAGAGCCAAATATGATGTTGCCTCATATGAAAGGAAAAGCGAGTGTTTCTCGACTTCCGAATGTACATGTAAGTCAATCCCCTTCAGACTTTTTTGAGCATTTGAAATTTGCTGGAATGTTAATTTTTGAAGCCGAAAACAAAGATTGGGTGATTACATCTGATATTATTTATGCTTCTTTAGCTGCAAATGTTAAAAAAGACCCTTTAGTTTTGGATGGTAAATTAACAGCAAAACAATTCTCTTTTGAAGCAGGTTTATTGAGAAAAATTACACCTTGGCTAGAAGCTGGTATTAGTATGAACCTTGTAAATATTAAATCTGGATTTGATGTAAATCTAATCAATCCAGTTTCTTTAAAACCAATGCATTTAGATCGTAGTATTTCTAAAACTTGGGTAGATCCAATGTTAGTTGCAAGAACAAGAAGTTTACCAAACAAAAAGTTTTTGTATAATGTTTCTGGAGAAATTGGAGGATTTGGAATCGGCTCAAAATTAGCATGGCAATTAGAAGGATTGGCTGGTTATCAATTCTCTGATTTATTTTACGCAATGGCGGGCTATCAAATCATAAGTATGGACTACGAGAAAGGAAGTAACAATTCCAACTTTGTTTATGATATGGATATGTTTGGACCAATGATAAAAATTGGCTTTAACTTAAAATAATAACCTTAAAATAAATATATTATGAAAAAATTATTTGTATTATGTGCTTTTACAAGCATATTATTCACAGCTTGCGAAAAAAAGACTGAAAGTACTCCTGCCACTGAAAATAAATCATCACAAAAAATCGATGACTCCACTTCTCAATCTGCTTTAGATTGGGACGGAACTTATGAGGGCGTGATCCCTTGTGCTGATTGTGAAGGAATTAAAACAGAATTAACTTTAAATCAAGATAATACATATACCTTAACAGAGGAATATATCGACAAAAACCTAAAGGTTGAAAATCAAGGTAATATTACGTGGACTGATGATGGTAATTCAATTTCATTAAAAACAAAAGACGATGAATATAAACGTTATAAGGTTGGAGAGAATATTTTATTCCAATTAGATTTAGAAGGAAATGAAATTACTGGAGCTTTAGCACAAAATTATCAGTTAAAGAAAAAATAAATAAGATAGATAAGAAAACGTAACCAAAAATGGTTGCGTTTTTTTACTTTTATAAAAAATAAAACAGAAATGACTTTCAATTCACCAATCATATCAACACAAGAATTACATGATAATCTATATCTTAAAAATTTAATTATTTTAGATTGTACGATTGATAAAGTTGGACAATCAATAAAAGATCAAGAATTAAAATTAATTCCGAATTCTCTTTTCTTTGATTTGGAAGGAAAATTTTCTGATCATTCTTCGCAATTTCCTCATACATTTGTTGATGAAGAAACTTTTACAAAAGAAGCTCAAAATTTGGGCATTAATCAAGATTCTATCATCGTTTGTTATGATCGTTGGGGAGTTTATTCGAGTCCGAGAGTTTGGTGGATGTTCAAAGTAATGGGACACAATGAAATATATGTTTTAGATGGCGGATTACATGTTTGGATGGATAATAATTTTGTCACAACTTCTACTTATTTTCTACCTACTATAAAAGGTGACTTTATTGCTGACTTTCAATCGAATTGGTTTGCTGATACACAAGTTATGTTAAATGCAATAAATGATGATTCAAAAATGATTATAGATGCTCGATCAGAAGGGCGTTTCAAGGGGACTTCTCCTGAGCCAAGACAAGGTTTACGAAGCGGACATATTCCAGCTTCTAAGAATTTATTTTTTGAAAATGTTTTGGCTGATACATCATATAAATCAAAAGAAAAACTGAAAGCAATTTTCGAAAAATTGACAGATTCATCCAAAGAAAATATTTTTTCGTGCGGTTCTGGTGTTACAGCTTCCATCCTAGCCTTGGCTTCGACAATTGCAGGTTTTGATAAGGTAAAAGTTTATGATGGTTCTTGGTCTGAATGGGGCGCTGACGAAAATTTACCGATTGAAAGATAGTTTAAAACTATTTTGCATGATTTACAAATCCGAGTAAAAAACTCGGATTTGTAAATTTTAAGCTAAATGTTTTTATTTTTTGGTAAGAAAACTTCCGCCATCATACAGCGAGCGCTTCCTCCTCCTAATTTTTCAATCAAATCTATCTTAACAGGTAATATTGGATTATAAGCCTCAATTTTAGAAATTTGTTCTTGATTAAGCGAATTATAAGCCGTTTGTGACATCACCAAATATGATTGTCCTAAACCTCCAACTTGCAACATATTGCCAGCAAATTGATGCACTTGTGCTTCTGTAATTGCAATTATTTCTTTTCCAGCTTCTAATAAATACTCACAAACTGTTTTCTTTTCTTTTTTATCATCGATAGAATCCAAACAAATAATCGCATACTTATCTGCAATACACATCATTACATTTGTATGATAAATTGGTTTGCGTTCTCCATTTACAGTTTGATTCGCATGAAAAATAACTGGCGTATATTCTAATTCCTCACAAAATTCAATCAATAAATCTTCATCAGTTCGTTGAGAAATACATGCATAAGCCAATTCATGCTCGCGATCAAGAATAATACTTCCTGTTCCTTCCAGGAAAATTTCGTCTTCTTCTGCCGATGTAAAATCAATCACATCATCAATATGAAAACCTTTTTCTTCCAACAAACTCAATACATCTTCTTCACGACGCTCTTGTCTCCTATTTTTTGCAAACATAGGATATAACACAACATTTCCGTTATCATGAAAAGAAATCCAATTGTTTGGGAAGATTGAATCTGGCGTATGCGGTGAAGCAGTATCTTTGATCGTGATAACATTTACACCTTTTGAACGCAAAGCAGAAACCATTCCTTGAAATTCTTCTAACGCTTCTTTCTGAATATCTTCTTGAGAATCTGTTGTTTCTGTTTGGAAATAATTGTTAACAGCCGTTTCTGGATTGTAATAAAAAGCTGTTGGCTCAACCATCAAAATAGTTGACGTATATTGTTTTTGTTTCATGTTATTTTCTGATTAATGGCATTGTAGAACATCTTAGTAAACCTCCCATTTTAGAAACTTCGCGGTAATTAATTCGTTCCACTTTTATGTTCCATACATTTTCTAAATGATCATTTAAACGTATAAAATTTTTCTCAGAAACAACAACTTCAGGAGAAATTGAAAACACATTTGGATTCATCCAATACATTTCTTCTTTTGTTACTTCGAATAAATATTCTTTTCCAAAAATATCGACAATTTGCTGATATTCATTCTCAAATAAAAAGCCATCTTTGTAAATAATTGCTTTGTCTTTCCCAACAGGATTGAAAGTGCAATCTAAATGTAAAATTCCTTCATATGGATTTTCATCATTCTTTTTCAATTCAAAATCCAATACTTTTTTATTCGGAAATTTAGCTTTGATATACTTTACAAACTCAACATTTGTACGTCCTGTTTTATAATTTTTGAAATCTGCTTGTTTGTACGTTCCAACAAAAATATAATCGTTATACAAAATCACATCGCCACCTTCTACATAAACTTCTTCTGGTAATGCATTGATTTTATTTCCTTTGAATTGACGTTTTATTTCGCGATACGCTTGCAATTCTTCTAAACGATCTGGAATAATATTCGAGATAAAGAATTCATCATCAATAACAAAACCGACATCTCGAGAGAAAACTTGATTGCAATCTTCGATCAATGTTGGACGTAAAACTTCAACATTATATTTCTTCAAAACTTGTTCAAATTCTGACATTTCCGCAATCAAATCTTCTTCTTTTGGATAATCATAATTCTTTACGGTTTCATAAGATTTGGCATCGAACGTCTGATCAAGTGTTGGATTAGCTCCGTTAGATTCTGCTCGACCCAAGACTACAGTTTGCAGTTGAGCCGTTTCATTCTGTACATTTAATCGCATAATTTATTGTAGTTTTTAATTTTATGTTCCAAAAAAAATCCCGCAATAGCGAGATTTAATTTTGTATAAATATACATTTTATTTTTGAATTCCTAAAGCTTTCAAACCATTTACTGTTGCAATATTTGAAAGTTGTTCCACATCATAAAAGTGACAAGACTCTAGCATTACTCTCAATTCTGTAAGTAAATGACCATCAGAAAAAGGTTTATAAATATCATTAATATTATCTGTTCCGAAGGCAACGTTAATTCCTCTTGGAATCATTTCATCAACTGGCGTTACCGAGTTGTGCGAAGGCGCCAAACGCTCTGTACGATTGTGATCTATCCAAGCAGTTGGACAAGAAACAATGTGCATATCTGCTTTTTTAATTAAATCATATAATTCGTAACGATATTTTCTTGGATGAGCCGCTACAGAAATTGAGTGAACCGCAGAAACTTTTCCTTGCATTCCGTGTTCAATCGTTTTCAAAGCTAATTGTTCCGTTTCTTTTTCTTCGTCTGTGTTAAATTGATCAACATGAACGTGAACCAATTTATTTTTTGCTTTTGCAGTTGATAATAAAATATCTAAATGCTCATCTTCTCGACCGAAATCTTTTGCAGGTAAACCTCCGATAATATCCACAAAATCAGAAGACATATCAAACCATTCGCGCGCTTTTGGATCGATAACTCCTTTCAGTACTTGATTTGCAAAACGCATTTCGATGTCTTTTCCGTAATTATCTTTTAAGCGTTGAGCAGCTTGTATACTACGATCTTCAATCACTTCATCCGCATCAATAAAAGAACCAATTGCTTGACAACCTTGCTCTAACATGAAATTAATCGCTTTTTCCATTCGGAAATAAATATCATCAACAGATGAATTACGTTTCATATCATCAACTAAATGCCATTTTTCTTTTAAGTAAGAATTTGATAATGCGAAAGTGTCCGAAGTCAATGAATAAGCTCTATCTAAGTGTGAATGCGTATTAACCCAACCTCCTTTTTCGTTGATTTTTTCAAGTACTTCTTCAATTGGATTATAGTTCTGTTTGTTCATCGTGAGTTTGTTTGTTTTCGGGATGTAAAATTAACAAGATTATTCAATAGAAATGAAGCGATATTATCAAAAAGATTTCTGTAACTTTGTGCCTTTGTTAGTAACATGAGCAAGCAAAAAAAATCCAACAATAGTTGGACTTTTTTGTTTGTTTATTTTTTTTAAGAAAAAGTTCTATTTTACCATCTGGATATTTTGAATTAGGCTTTGTAAATTTTAAATCATCTACTAAATCCATATTTACTGCAATAAAACTTGCATAATCAACATCTTTTCCGTCAATTGAATAACCTATTTTTAAATCTTTTTTTGGTTAAGAAATGATTAATTTAGAATTTTTAATTCCAGGAATTGTATCATTCAAAGTTTTAGATTGTGCAAAACTCAACAATGGAAGAAATAAAAAAGCTAATAGTAATTTTTTCATATCATTAATATTTGTTCCATAATTTCTCAAACTTTTATGTTATGATTCTTTCTCTTTTTTGGAAACAATATCAATTTTTCCGTTTGGATATTTTTTATCTGTTTTGATTACTGTAATATATTTAATTTCATCTGGACTCATTTTCGTAAAAATACTTTTATCAACTCTCTCTCCATCAATAAAAATTGCAGGTCTACTATTTTCATATTCAGAAATAGATATAGAACTTGGTACAATTCTATTTAAAACTTTTTCATTTGAATTTTCTTGTGCAAAACTCAACATTGGAAGAAATGCAAAAGCTAATAATATTTTTTTCATAAATCGTTAATTTATATAAAGTTAATTAAATATTTTATAAAAACTAATTTTTGTATGTTCGTTTTACAGATTGAATTCCTTCAATATTTTTCATTTCCATCATGATTTTTTCTAATTCGGCTTTATTTTTAACTGAAACTGTAATCTTTCCATCAAAAATACCTGCATCCTCAGATAAATTAATACTATGCATGTTCAACGAGTTATTTTTTGAAATAACTAACGTAATATCACTCACCATTCCAGCTCGATCCAAACCTTGTAACTCAATCAACGCTTTAAATTCTTGTTGAGAAGAATCAATCCATTTCGCTTTTATAATTCTGTACGCATAATTTGCTTGTAACGAAACTGAGTTTGGACAATCTACCTTATGTACTTTTATTCCTTTTGAAACTGTGATAAAACCATATACTTTGTCACCCGGAATTGGATTACAACAACTCGCTAATTCATAATCTAAACGCTCTTCATCATTCCCAAAAACAAGACTATCTAATTTCGTTTTGTCGATAGAAATATTATCTTTTTTAGTTGTATTGAATGTTGATTTTCTGAAACGGTTAATCAATCCTGTGAAACCAGTATTTCGTTCTGCAAATTTACGTAAATCATTGTTGTCAATAATTCCCATTGCAACATTATAAAATACATCTTGACTCGAACTTAACTTAAAGTATTGCTGTAACTGATTAATCGTATTTTCACTAAAATCAACCTTTAAATGTCTTAATTTACGTTGAATAATTTCTTTTCCATCTTCTGCAACTTTACGTTTATCTGAGTTTAAAGAAGCTTTAATTTTACTTCTCGCTTTACTCGTTACAACATATTCTAACCACTCTAATTTTGGTTTTTGTTGTGTTGATGTAATGATTTCTACTTGATCACCACTTTGCAATTGATGCGACAGCGGATACAATTTTCCATTCACTTTTGCACCCAAACAATGGTCACCAACATTGGTGTGAATAGAGTAAGCAAAATCCAACGAACTCGCTCCTTTTGGTAACGAATGCAAGTCTCCTTTTGGCGTAAAAACATAAATCTCTTTGGAGTACAAATTGAACTTGAAATTATCCATAAACTCAATCGCATCCTTAGTATCTTCTTGCTCCAACATTTCACGAACTTGATGAATCCATTCATCAACTTTCGTTTCGTCGTCCGATATATTTTCTTTGTATTTATAATGTGCTGCGATACCCATTTCGGCAACTTCGTCCATTCTTTCGGAACGAATTTGTACTTCTACCCAAAGCGCTTGTGGTCCCATAACCGTTACGTGAAGCGATTCATAACCAGTAGTTTTGGGTTGAGAAATCCAGTCGCGCATACGTTTTGGATTTGGAATAAATAAATCCGTCACCAACGAATAAATTTTCCAAGCTAAGAATTTTTCATTCTTTTTATCTGAACGATAAATTACACGAATCGCAAACAAATCAAAAACTTCCTCGAAAGGAATTCCTTGATTAATCATTTTTCGATAAATTGAATTGATTGATTTTGAACGACCTTTGATCTCAAATTCTAAACCTTCGGCTTCAAGTTTTTCTGAAATAGTCTTACAGAAATCATCAATGTATTTTTTTCTTTCGGCTTCAGTTTCTGTTAATTTATGTTCAATATTAAAATATGCATCTGGTTTAGTGTATTTCAAACTCAAATCTTCTAGTTCAGATTTGATGTTATACAATCCCATTCTGTGAGCCAAAGGCGCATATATAAAAATAGTTTCGGATGCTATTTTTAACTGTTTATCCTCTCGCATACTTTCTAACGTACGCATATTGTGTAAACGATCGGCAATTTTGATCAAAATCACACGCACATCTTCAGATAAAGTCAGTAATAATTTTTTATAATTTTCAGATTGTATCGAAACATCTTGTTTATTTAAGACAGCAATTTTTGTTAATCCATCTATAATTTTTGCAATCTTTTTTCCAAAAAGTTTCTCAATATCTTCTAACGTATATTCAGTATCTTCTACTACATCATGCATTAAAGCCGCAGAAATTGATGTAGCACCAAGCCCAATTTCGTCAGCAACAATTTTGGCAACAGCAATCGGATGATAGATATATGGCTCGCCTGTTTTTCTACGCTGATCTTTATGCGCATCAACAGCCAAATCAAAAGCTTTACGAATCAGCTTTTTATCTTCATCTGATAAAGTGACATATGTATTTTGAAGCATCTCTTTATAACGTCTCGTTATCTCAATGTTCTCTCTCTCTAATTGTTCGTCTGTAATAACATGAGGCGTATCCATCTTTCTTATGTTTTTGTTGATTTAGAAAAAAGCTTTAATTCCCTTTATTTATCTGCTTTCTTCGAAGGATTAAATATACAATATTTTATTTTTTATTGACTATAATATTCAACTGATTTTATCACGTTTTTTAAGTCTTTATTTTTAATCAATCTAATTTATAACGTACTTTTTACACTATTAATTTAATAATAAAAGTTGATTAATATAATCTGATTTTATCAATTTACAATTATATACTACTTTTTATTGTATAGTTGATAAATAATTAACTGTCCTAAAACAAACATTTTAAACTTTATTATTAATTCTAAACATTTTTCTAACTTAACAAAACAAATAAAACACAGCACACACATAAATGGATTACAAAACTTTATACTCAAAAAGTATTGAAGAACCTGAACTTTTTTGGAAAGAAGAAGCGCAGAAATTAGCATGGTCAACTTACCCTGAACAAATCTTAAAACAAAATGAAAACGGATATTATTCGTGGTTTGTTGACGGAAAAATAAATATGAGCCGTTTGGCTTTGGAGGAAAATATAAAAGCTGGACGCGGAGAACAATTTGCTTTAATTTACGATTCTCCTGTTACAGAAGTTGTTCAAAAAATTACGTACAATCAGCTTTTAGAAAAAGTAAGTCGTTTTGCAGGAGGTCTTACATCCTTAGGATTATCAAAAGGTGATACAGCAATTATTTATATGCCTATGATTCCAGAAGCAATTGTTGCGATGCTTGCTTGTGCGAGAATTGGTGTAATACATTCTGTTGTTTTTGGAGGTTTTGCAGCGCCAGAATTAGCTATTCGTATTGATGATGCTCAACCTGATGTTATTATTTCTGCGTCTTATGGAGTAGAAATTAATCGTCAAATCAACTATAAACCATTGATTGATGAAGCAATTGAATTAACACTTTACAAACCAAAAAACATTGTCATTTTTGAACGTCCAAATCACACCGATGATTTATCAGCAGAAAACGTTCATACCTATGATGAAATGTATCAACATCAACCTATAGAACCTATCGAAGTTCCAAGTACACATCCATTATATATTTTGTATACTTCTGGAACAACTTCTACGCCAAAAGGTGTCGTACGCGATACAGGAGGTTATGCAACTGCACTAAATTCGACAATGAACTATTTTTATGATTTAGAACCAGGTGATACAATTCTTACTGCAAGTGATATTGGTTGGGTTGTTGGACATTCCTATATCGTTTATGCGCCGTTAATTTATGGTGTTACAACGGTTATTTATGAAGGAAAACCAATCAAAACTCCTGACGCTGGAGCTTTTTGGAGAATGGTTGAAGAACATAAAATCAAAAATGTTTTCACAGCTCCAACAGCAATTCGAGCAATTCGAAAAGAAGATCCAGAAGGAAAATTATTCCAAAAATACGATACGTCAAGTCTGAAACGTTTATTCTTAGCAGGAGAACGTTGTGATACATCTACTTATTATTGGTTAAAAGAAATTTCAAAATTACCCGTTATTGATCATTGGTGGCAGACAGAAAGCGGCTGGCCAATGTTAGGAATTTGTGTTGGAATCGAAAATATAATGCCTGAACCTGGCGCAGCTGGATTACCTGTTTTTGGGTATAATATAAAAATTGTAAATGAAGAAGGACAAGAAAATGATATACGAGAGGAAGGTTCTATCGTGATTCAGCTTCCACTTCCTCCTGGTTGTATGACAAGTTTATGGCGAAATGAACACCGATTTATAAAAGGTTATTTTCAACAATTTCCGAATCATTATTTAACTGGTGACGGAGGTTTTAGAGATGAAAATGGTTTTGTATTTATTACAGGTCGAACTGATGATATTATTAATGTCGCTGGTCATAGGTTAAGTACTGCAACAATGGAAGAATTGGTTTCTTCTCATCCTGATATTACAGAATGTGCGGTTGTGGGAATTAAAGATGAATTGAAAGGTCAAATTCCAATAGGTTTGATTGTTACAAAAGAAAACGCATCAAAATCGGAAGAAGAAATCGAAAAAGATTTGATTGCTTTATTACGCAAAGAAATTGGCGGAATTGCCTGTTTCAAAACATCTATAATAGTTAACAGACTACCAAAAACACGAAGCGGAAAAATATTACGCAAAACTTTATCTCAAATTGCAGACGGAACACCATTCACAATTCCATCTACAATTGATGATGCTACAGTTTTAGATGAATTAATTCACGAATTTTCAAGAAGAAACGTAGGTCTAGCCTTTGCGATTTCGTCAATATAATCCATTTTATTCATTCACTATTTCAAAAGCAGTAATTCCTACTATTACTGCTTTTTTTATTCATTTTTACATAAATTTGAATTAGAAATATCATTCAATGCCAAATCAATCCAAATCATTAGAAGATGTGCACGAAAGTGTTCAAATCAAAAAAGGAAAGTTTAGAAAAATCCTAAGTTTTTTTGGACCTGCCTACTTAATAAGCGTTGGTTACATGGATCCGGGAAACTGGGCAACCGATTTAGCAGGCGGCAGCCAATTTGGTTATACTTTGATTTGGGTTTTATTGATGAGTAACATAATGGCTTTGTTATTACAAAGTTTATGTACACGTTTGGGAATTGTTCGACGAAAAGATTTGGCGCAATGTAACCGAGAAACTTATCCGAAAGGAATGAATCTCATCTTGTATATTTTAGCCGAAATAGCTATTGCAGCTTGTGATTTAGCAGAAATTTTGGGAATGGCAATTGGTCTAAATTTACTTTTTGGAATAGATTTGATCTATGGTGTTTTAATCAGTTTCTTAGACACTTTTCTCCTACTTTATCTTCAAAAATTAGGCATGCGAAAAATGGAACTTTTCATTGTTGGTTTAATCACGATGATTGGTTTATGTTTTTTAACCGAAATGTTTTTAGCAAAACCAGATTTTGGAGAAGTTGCAAAAGGATTTATTCCATCTATTCCAAATAGCGCTGCATTGTATATCAGCATTGGTATTATCGGCGCAACTGTAATGCCGCATAATCTTTATTTACATTCTGCACTCGTCCAAACGCGGCAAATAAAACGCGATGATTTTTCAATCAAAAAAGCCCTCAAATATAACTTTTGGGATAGCGCAATTGCTCTGAATTTAGCCTTCTTTGTCAATGCTGCAATCTTAATTTTAGCTTCATCCGTATTCCATAAAAACGGCTATCACGATGTTGCAGAACTGAGCGATGCTTATAGATTATTGGGGACAACTTTAGGAACAGATTTGGCTCCAAAATTATTCGCAGTTGCTTTAATTTTAGCTGGACAAAGCTCTACAGTTACAGGAACTTTAGCTGGACAAATTGTGATGGAAGGATATTTACATCTACGTATTAATCCTGTTTTGAGAAGAATTTTGACACGATTATTAGCCGTAGTTCCAGCAGTTGTAGTCATTCTTATTTTTGGAGAAAAAGAAGTCGGTTCTTTACTAATTTTCAGTCAAGTTATCCTAAGTATGCAATTGGCTTTTGCGGTAATTCCGTTGATTCATTTTGTGAGTGATAAAGCGAAAATGGGGAATTTTGCAATCAATACAACAACCAAATTTTTTGCATGGACAATCGCTTTTATTATTTCATTTCTGAATGCGCAATTGGTGTATGAAGAAGTTAATAAATGGATGGCAAATAGTGAATCTTACACTTTAAATATTTTTCTTATAGCGTTAGAAATAGGACTTTTAGTTTTATTATTGCTGACATTTTTTATTCCAATTATGTTGAAGAAAAATGAAGAACATCAAAAGGAAATTCATGAACCATTTGAGAAGTTTACGTTAGAAGAAATTTCGAATCAACATTTCAAAAAGATTGTTGTTGCGTTAGATTTTTCGAAAACGGATAGAAAAGTGATTAATTATGCGACACAATTAGCTACTACAGAATCTACCATTATTTTGGTTCATATTGTCGAAAGTGCTTCTGCAAAATACACGGGAGAGCGTACGAATGATGAAGAATCTCTGTCAGATTTGAAACGTTTAGAACAATATGCAGAGATCATTCGACCTTTGTTTAATGAAACTAAAATCGAATTAGGTTACAATAATCGAATCAATTCAATTGCTGAAATTTGTAAACGAAATCAAGCAGATTTGTTGATTGTTGGTTCGCACGGACACCGAGGTTTTATGGATTTTATTTTTGGAGAAACGATTAATAAATTAAGGCATCGCGTTAATATTCCGGTCTTTATTGCAAAATAATAAAAAGCCATTCAGAATTTTTCTGAATGGCTTTTTGATTAGATTAAAATATAAAAATTATTTGATCGATAATAATTCAATCATTTCTTTATTTTCTTGTAAAATAGCATGATCTAAAGCAGTTTTACCATTATTATCTTTAATGTTTAAATCTGCACCAGCTTCGATTAGTTTTTTGGCTTTTTCATTTTGACCAAATGTTACAGCAAAAATCAAAGCAGAAGCTCCATTAAAATTCACTTGATTAACATCAGCCTTATTCGCAATTAGTAAATTTACCATTTCAGGAAATCCTCTAAAGACGGCTCCCATCAACGCATTGTTTCCAGATAAATCTTGCGCATTAGGATTTGCTCCTTTTGATAATAATACTTTCGCAGCGTCTGAACTGTTATTATAAATCGCTAAAATTAAAGGTGTAAATCCACGTTGATTTGCTTCATTTACATGTTTTCCATTCGAAATTAATTCTTCTATTTGCTTCACATTATTTTCTCTCGCCGCACTAAACAAATCTTGTGCATAAATTGAAGAAAAACTGAATAGAAATAAGGCTAAAAATATATACTTTTTCATGATAATATTGATTTTATGAAAGTCATGGAGCCAAACTCAATCGACTCCAATCCAATAGAAATTATTTTGGTAAATATTGCTTTACATCGCTCATAGAAGTATTTGTAGCCTTCATCAAACGTGTTCCATATTCTGTATTTGCTTGGTAAAAATGTGCAATCATTTTATGAACAATTACTTTATTTTTAACCGAATTTAAAGCTCCAGATAAATTTTTGATTAAGTTATCTTGATCTTTTTTAGAGAATGATTTGTACAAATCTCCAGCTTGTACAAAGTTATTTTCTTTATCAATGACATGCTGAGTTGTTATAGCTCCTGCAGGAAAAACAGATTTTGAATACTTGAATTTTGCATTATCTACAACCTCAGGAAGATTAGTTGAAGGTTGATAATTTACATCACCTTTTTGCTCACGGATCGACATATAACCGTCTTGATTATATGTTTTTACACTATTTTTTGGTGCATTAACAGGAATTTGTTGGAAATTACCCGTTAAACGATGACGTTGTGTATCAGAATAGGAAAACAAACGACCTTGTAACAATTTATCTTCAGAAGCTTCAATTCCTGGAACCAACGTAGCTGGAGCAAATGCTGCTTGCTCAACTTGTTGAAAATAATTCGTTGGATTCTCATTCAATGTCATTGTTCCAACTTTAACTAACTTTACAACAGATTCTGGCCAAATTTTCGTTACATCAACAGGATTGAAATCTAATTTATCAAAATCTTCTCGTTTCAATAATTGAACATATAAATCCCATTTCGGAAAGTTTCCTTTGTCGATTTCATTACGTAAATCTAATGTTGCATGTTCTATTTCAGTCGATTGAATTTTATTCGCTTCTTCTTGTGTTAAATTTTTCGTTTCTTGTTGAGGAACCCATTTGTATTTCACATAAGTTACTTCACCTTTTGCATTTACCCATTTGTAAGCATGTACACCATTTCCTTCCATTTGACGAAAATTTGCAGGAATTCCATAATCTGAAAACAACCACGTTAACATATGCGTAGACTCTGGTAAATTAGAGAAAAAATCAAATACACGATTTGGATCAGATGCGCCATTTGTTACAGGAGATGGCCTGAAAGCATGCACCATATCTGGGAATTTGATCGCATCTCGAATAAAGAAAACAGGTAAATTGTTTCCAACTAAATCGTAATTTCCTAGTTCTGTGTAAAATTTAACAGCAAATCCACGTGGATCACGATAAGTTTCTGGCGAACCTTGTTGATGCGTTACAGTTGAAAAACGTACAAATAATGGTGTTTTTTTACCAGCTGTTGACAAGAAATCAGCCATTGTCACATCAGAAAAATCTTTATCAGCTACAAATTCTCCGAAAGCTCCAGCTCCACGCGCATGAACAACACGTTCTGGAATACGTTCGCGATCAAATGCTGCTAATTTTTCAATTAAATGAATGTCCTCCAACAAAACTTGTCCGTTATTTCCGATTGTTTTAGAATTTTGATTATCTCCAACTGGAGCGCCTGTGTTTGTTGTTAATTGTTGGGCAAATCCAATCGTAGAAAGGAATGCTAAACTTAATACTAAACTTCTTTTGATCATTATTATAGTTTTATTCTTTATTTATCATTTTAAGACAGAGCAAAACTAAATCTGTTATAATTATAAATCAAATCTATAAAATCTATTAGATATAATTAATTTTTATAATAATTATAACCCAATCCTTTACAAGGAAGAAAAAGGTGATATATTATTTCGCAATAAATGAATAAATAAAAATGATGAAGAATTTTAGAAATAAAAAAAAACCACTTATTTAGCGGTTTTGAGAGATATTATTTAATTTTTTCTAAATCGTTGAAAAGACATAGAAGGTTTAATTTTTATCGATTCATTAGCTATTAATACCATTAAATTCAAATGCTGATTGAACATCCATAGTGAATTTCCTTCAACCTCTACTCCTTGTGGAGTTCTGATAAGTTCTAAATTTGTGTACATCATAATCTATAATTTTTTGGTTGACGCTAATATTGTGTTAAAAATAATTTTTAATGTTAATTTCATTTAACACAACTGATAAAATTAAAAGTTTCTAATAAAATTCAGTATTTTGTATTTGTTTTTTAATAAACATAAATTATACCAAAAAATATACAAATGGTTTCCTTCATGTTAAATTTTAAGAAATTTGACTCCAACCAACTTTATCTTTATGATTTTCAATAAAATATTTTTTTGTTGGCTCATAAATCGAAGAAGAAAGTGTCGGATCTTGTGAAAGAATAGCTTCTACACATTTTCTTGCAGCATACAAAACTTCTTTGTCTTTCGCTAAATCAGCAATTTTAAGATTGAGAACTCCACTTTGTTGCGTTCCCATCATATCACCAGGACCACGCAATTCCAAGTCAACTTCTGCTACCTGAAAACCATCATTAGTTTCACACATTGTCTGAATTCTACGTTTCGAAACTTCATTCAATTTCCCTCCCGTCATCAAAATACAATACGATTGTTCCGCTCCACGACCTACGCGGCCACGAAGTTGATGCAATTGAGAAAGTCCAAAACGTTCAGAATTTTCAATAATCATCACCGACGCATTTGGGACATTAACACCTACTTCTATCACAGTTGTCGCCACCAAAATTTGAGTTTCATTATTTTTGAAACGATTCATTTCAAATTCTTTATCCGCAGGTTTTTGACGACCATGCACAATACTTATCGCATATTCTGACAACGGAAAAGCACGAGAAATACTCTCGTAACCATCCATCAAATCTTTCAATTCTAACTTTGCTGATTCTTCAATCAGTGGATAAACCACATAAATTTGACGACCTTTCGCAATCTCATCTTTCATAAATTTGAAAACGCTTAAACGATGCGCATCTGTTTTATGAAGTGTTTTGATAGGTTTTCGTCCTTTTGGCAATTCATCAATCACCGAAACATCCAAATCGCCATACATTGTCATCGAAAGTGTACGTGGAATTGGCGTGGCTGTCATCACTAAAATATGTGGTGGAAGTTTAGCTTTTCTCCAAAATTTAGCACGTTGAGCGACTCCAAAACGATGCTGTTCATCAATAATCGCTAATCCTAAATTCTGAAAAATCACATTATCTTCCAACAAAGCATGCGTCCCGATAATGATTTTAAGTTTTCCATTTTCAAGATTTTCTAAAATTGGTTGACGCTTTTTCTTTGTCACCGAACCCGTTAATAACTCAACCGAAACATCCAAACCATTCAATAATTCTGTAATACTTTCGTAATGTTGTTGCGCAAGAATTTCTGTTGGTGCAATTAAAGCTGCTTGAAAACCATTGTCGACAGCAATCAACATCGTTAATAATGCAACCATCGTTTTTCCAGAACCAACATCACCTTGCAACAAACGATTCATTTGCGCAGGTTGACGAAGATCAAAGCGAATTTCTTTCATCACTCTTTTCTGTGCATTTGTCAATTCAAAAGGTAAATATTCATTGTAAAATGTATTGAAATAATGACCAATTTCTGGGAAAGGATTACTTCTATTCTTTTGTTTATTGACTGCTTTTTGAGAGAGATTTGCAAGATTTAGAAAGAAAAATTCTTCAAATTTCAGACGACGAATTGCTGCATTTAATTCTGTTACATCTTTCGGAAAATGAATTGCTTTCAACGCGTCATTTCTTCCAACTAATTTATAATGATCGAGAACATTTAAAGGTAAATTCTCAGGAATATCAATATTTTCAGCAAAAAGATTCATCATCATTTTTTGAAGAACACGATTCGTAATTCCTTTTTTCGTCAACTTTTCAGTACTCGGATAAACAGGAAATAATCCAAGCGGAATATTTTTAGCGTCTTCAACTAATTCAATTTCAGGATGTGTAATACTAAAATTATTATTGAACACATTTGGTTTTCCGTAAATCACAACTTCTTTGAAAAGATCATTTCTTAATTTCTCCTTTTGCCAAGAAGAAACTTTAAACCAAACTAATTCTAAAGTTCCAGTTCCATCTTGAAATTTCCCAACTAAACGTTTTACTTTTCCTTGGTTAATTTCTTCTAAACTAACAATTTTACCTTTCAATTGTATTTCGGCTGCTGTTGATGAAATTTCTGAAATTTTATAGAATTTCGATTTATCAACATAACGAAAAGGAAAATGCTGTATCAAATCTTCGTATCTAAAAATTCTGAATTCACTTTGCAGTGTTTTAGCACGCTCAGGTCCAGCACCTTTTAAATATTCTATTGTTTTTTTTAATGGATTTTGATACATTTTTCTACTTTCGAAAGTCGCAATTTACCAAATTTTAACGATAAACAATGTCATCATTGTTACAAAATAAGCTCGTAGAATTGCTTTATATTTGTAACAAATTAGAATCAAATGAATTTAACAGAATACATCAACAAAGGTTTATCATACGAAGATTATATCACACGCGTTGAAGATGATTTGGAAAACGAAATCGAAAACGATGATCCGAAAGAATATGTACAATATTATGCTTTGGGATTGCAACGCATGAACAGAATTTTTAAAACATTCAGTTTAAATCCTGCTCAAGAAATACGCGTTAAATCAACTACAAATAATTTAAAATTATTAGTAATTACAGAAGGTTGGTGTGGAGATGCATCTCAAATTTTACCTGTTGTGGAGAAATTGGCAAATGCACTTCAAGTTTCGACGCATTATGTTTTACGTGATGAAAACATGGAGTTGATGGAAAAATACAAAACAAATGGTGCAGCTTCTATTCCGATTATTATTGGAGTGAATGATGAAAATGAAGAAGCTTTCCGTTTTGGTCCTCGTCCACAAGCTGGAATGGAAATGTTGGCGCGTTTCAAAAGTAATCCTGATACGTATTCAGCAGATGATTTTCACGAAGATTTACAAAAATATTACAACAATAATAAAGGTGAAGATATTGTAAATGAAATTTTAGATTTGATTGACGAAAACATCGGTAATTAATCATTTTTTTCTATTTGTTCAACTTGATATTTGTTCGCATCTTTGTGTAAGATTTTATTGAAAAAGAAAAATGAAAGGAAATAAGCAAATTATTTTTGCCATCGTTGTAGTTGTCGCTTTAGTCGCTATTATGTTTACGCCAATTGGTACATTTTTTAAAAGTAAAATGGAAGATAATAGCCACGTTGCTGGTTCTGATATAGAATTAACAGAAAGTGATTATGATATTGATTTAATTGGTCATAACGGCGCTGCGAATACAAACTTGATTGATTTCAAGAAAAGTGGTGAAGTTGTTTTCCTAAATTTTTGGGGAAGCTGGTGTCCTCCTTGTGTTGCAGAAATGCCAACAATTCAGAAATTGTATGAAGCAAAAGGACAAAAAGTAAAATTTGTATTGATTGCTATTCAGGATAAACCGACAGTTTTTAATCCTTTTTTGCAAAAAAATAATTATACAATGCCAGTTTATGAGCCAAATAGTCCAATTTCGAATAATATGTTACCAAAGGTTTTTCCAACAACTTATATCTTAAATAAAAAAGGTGAAGTTGTGTTGAAAGAAACAAAAACGAGAGATTGGAACGATAAAGAAATTAATGATTTATTAGATAAATTAATCGCTGAATAATTTCATTCAAAAAGATAAAAAACCGTTATTAAATGATTAATAACGGTTTTTTTTATATCTGTAATTTAATTTTCTCTCATCAATGCTAATTGCAATAAAGCAGTTGTTGTATTTTGATTACGTGTAGTAGCACTTACATTAAATAGATTTTCGAAAAAATTATTGGTCAATTTTGTTTTTCCGTAACCAGAAGGACAATACAAATAAACGACATCATCAGCAATAAAATATTGTTCATCTTCAGTTTTCGAATTTTCAACTTTTTCAGTATTTATTTCCTCAGGTTTATTGGCTAAAAATGTATAATGCAAAAACTCTTTATCGATGCTAAAATCCTTTAAGAATGGATTATTTTCGATGATGTTTTTTAATTTTTCGATGGTTAAAATCAAAATTGGAACTTCAAAAGATAAACTTTCTACAATTTTATCGTGAATTAAATCTCCAATTTCTTTGATATCAGTCAAATTTGTCGAAAAAACTGCATTTCCACTTTGCACGTAAGTGGTAACATTTTCCAGTCTAAGTTCCTCTAAAAGTTTGGTTAAAACATCCATTTTGATGATTTTTTTACCACTCACATTTATACCTCTCAGAATTGCAATAAAAGTATTCATAAAACTATCTCTATTTACGAGAAACTTTGTTTAAAATTATGAAAATAAATATAATAGAAATTTTAAAACAAATCCCTAATTGTTACGATAATTTTGATAAATTAGCATCATTCTGAATAATAAAAAAACTAATAAAACCTATGACTACAAACAGATTAGAAGCTTTTAGCGATGGCGTCCTTGCAATTATTATTACCATTATGGTTTTGGATCTGAAAGTTCCGCTTGGAGATGATATAATGAGTTTGAAACCTTATATCCCAAAATTTCTGAATTATTTGTTCAGTTTTATTTATGTTGGAATTTATTGGAACAATCATCATCATCTTTTTCAGGCGATTGAGAAAGTAAATGGCGGAATTTTATGGAGTAATTTGCACTTGCTTTTTTGGTTGTCTTTATTACCAGTTTCCACAGGTTGGATGGGCGAAAATTACGACTCAACTTTTCCAGTTGCTTTTTATGGATTTGTCTTATTTATGAGCAGTGTAGCATTTATGATTATTGAAAAAATCGCTGTAAAACAAGAAGGAAAAGAATCAATAATTGGGAAATCTGTGAGTAGAAGTTTTAAAGAAATTTCTTCGAGTATTGGTTATTTGGCTGGAATCGGAATTTCATTTGTAAAACCAGAAATTGGTATTGTCATTTATGCTTTAATTGCTTTACTATGGCTAATTCCAGATAGAAGAATTGAAAAATCGATGCGATAATTATTGATAATTTTCCACAGAATCAATTAATTTTTGAAGAAGATTAGATGTAGAATCTTCTTCAAAATTTTTAAAAGATTGTCCTAACCATAAATTAGTAAACGCTGTATTTTCGTTCAATTTAGAAGCATTTCTCAACGGATTTGTTAATTTATTTTGATAAGGATAAGGTAAAACAAACTCAGAGTTTTCAAATAAATGAATAAATTCATTCTCAATTCCTCGTGCATATCTTCCAGAAAAACTTTTCGTCAAGATAATTTCACTTTCCCTTACATTTTTTAATCGTTCTTTTTCGAAGGATTTTAAAGCACTTTCATTGGAACACAAAAACAAACTACCAATCTGAAAAGCATCTGCACCCAATTGTTTAGCAGCCAAAAGTGTTTTCGTATCATAAATTCCACCAGCAAAAATCAACGGCTTTTTTACAACATCCTTTACTTGCGAAAACAATGAAAAGCCACCAATTTGAGGCAAAATATCTGGATTAAATGTTCCACGATGCCCACCTGCTTCAATTCCTTGTACACAAATCACATCAATATTCGATTTTTCCAATTGTATCGCTTCTTCCAGCGTTGTACAAGTCCCTATTAATGTCACATGATGTTCTTTAAGACGATTAATAGAATTATCGTCAAAATTGCCAAAAGTAAAACTCAAGATTTTGCACTTTTCTTGTAAAATTACTTCTATTTGTTCCTTATAACCATTTGGTTTTACAGCTTCAATCTCAGGAAAAACGATATCAAAGTTTTGTAGACGCGCAAGCTCAATTAACTTATTTTTTGTTGCATTATACTTTTGCTTTAATTCTGGTGTGATTTCAGGAATATCGTTCGCAAAAATATTGATAGCAAAAGGTTTATTCGTTAATTTTTTGGTTTGATAAATTCGCTTCAATGAATTTTCTGCATCCAAATCAGCAATTGGCAAAGAACCTAAACAGTTACAATTACTTGCTGCAGCAACCATTTCTGATGTCGTTACTCCAAACATTGGCGCTTGAATAATCGGATATTTTACGCCAAATAATGCTGTTAGTTCATTTTGCCAAATCATCTTTTTTTACTTTAAATTTTCTTTCAATTTAGGCATAAAAACTTTTATCGCAGGAAGTAAATCCTCAAAAATTGGATTGTTTTTATTCTTCATAACCACTTCCAAAAACAACTTTAAACCTATTGCAAATTCTACTGATTGATTTTCATTTTCGAACGGATTTTTAGATTTTATCATTTCAATAATCTTAAAAATCTCATCATGATTCATAAAATCTAAAACGATTGGAGCCTGTAATGGTGCATCTTTGTCTAATAATTCGGTCTGTTCTAACGTTAATTTGTAGTGATTTCCTTTCTTTGTCATATATCTAATTTTTCCAAAAGTAACAGATTAGAATTATCAAAAATTAAAATGATTATTCGTTTAATTGATTGATTAAATCAATAATATTTATTCAAAAAAAGAGTCACATTTCTGCAACTCTCTTTTGTTATTTATCAACTCCTTGATTTACTTGCTTATGACGTTCATTCATTGCTTTCATTTCCGCCATAAATTCTTTGTCTGTCACAACTTTTCCCTTTGTTGGCAAAGTAATCACAATATCTTTATCTAAAATTTCGATTTCTTTCATTGTAAAAATAGCCTTGAACTCATCTTCTGACATTTCTGCTTTCACAATCAATCCTGGTAAATTTGCATAACGATAAGGACCATCTCTATAAGGTAAACTTGTTGTATACCACGCTATCACCTCTCTTCCTTCCTCATCTATTCCAACTGCTTTTGTCGCGTTATAACCTGCTATTTCTGTTTTTTCTTTTGTGATTTTCCATTGATAATCAAAGATTTTATCTTTAATCAAAAAGGTTTTCACGCCAAAATCTTTCACATTATAAAATTCATTTTTTTCATAATCTTTATATTGTGGATTTGCTTCTGCAGCAATAATCATCTGCACAATAGAATTGTCATTGGATTGATTATTATCAATTTTAATTTCAGGTTTGAAAGAAGACATTTTACCATTACTCTCCAATACAAATTTCACCGAAATTCCGCGATCTATTTCACTTTTGAAACTCGCTTGATACGCAGCAGGGATACTACTTTTGATCTTATCGAAATCTAAAATAAAATCTGTGTTGTAGATTACTTTTATGTTCTCCTTTTTAGTTTGTGCAAAAGAAATAATAGACGAAATAGTTGTAAAACATACCGAAAATATAAGTTTTTTCATGTTATAATAATTTATGGTTTTGTTATTCTCAAAAGTAAAGAAACAAAGGTAATGAATTTGTTAAATAAGGCACAATAAATCATATCAGATTCATAAAATATAATTTAAAAATTTAACAATTTCCTAAAATTGAGAATCAAATAAATTGAAAGAATAAATATTACTTTTAAAATATATTGACGACCAAAATTTATGAAATTACAAAAAGGAATTACAGGTTTTGACTCCACTCCTAATATACAACAGAAGATTTAGAGAAAATTCTGAAAAGAATTAAATATCCATTTACCAAGACAGAAGTTATTCTGAAAATGAATGATTCTTACCCGTTGTGCATATTAAATAATTTGAGTTTTTAGATTATTAATATTTCGATTAAAGTATGTTTTATTAATGTACTGAACCACAGTAAGTG